>CAJPLU010000057.1 GCA_905371595.1 Candidatus Saccharimonadota bacterium | reverse complement strand
TATCAGTGCTGCCGCAATCAGGGCAGGCGGTGGGCACGCGTTCGCGGTATCCGCAAATGTGGCAAATTAGCGCGTGCTGGTCGGCGTGCAAAGTCATTGGAATAAAGCAGCGCGGGCATAAAGCGCTCCAGCCGCAATTCTGACAAAGAGTGGTGCTGGCGGTGCCGCGGCGATTGTGGTAAATTAACGTTTGTTTGTTGTTTTCGAGATTTTGGTTGATAGTATTTATTAATAAGTCGGATAGAAAACGGTGGTGCAAAAAGCCGTTTTTCGATGTCATATCCACAACGTTTATAGAGGGAGTGATGATATTTGGGTTGGCGCGGGCTGGTAAATTGATGATGGGCCGGCCAGTTTTGGCAGCAAGGTAATATTCGCTGATCAGCGGCGTGGCTGAACCTTGTACTACGGTAGCATGGTGATACCGGGCTAGAATAGCGGCTGTCCGCAAGGCAGAGTAGCGCGGCGTTTGGTCTTGTTTGAGTGCTGGTTCGTGAGCTTCGTCGATAATAATCGCGCCGATGTTGTTAAATGGCATAAACAAGGCTGAGCGTGGCCCGATAACGACATTTGGCTGGGTAGCATTGAGTGCTTGCAGCCAAGCGTGGTGGCGCTGGGCTTCGGTTTGTTGCGAATGGGTGGTGATGAGGTTGGGAAAAGAGTGTTGAAATTCGGCGATTAGCTGGGCGGTTAAAGCAATCTCTGGAACAATTACGATGACAGATTTGCCGGTAGCAATTAGTCTTTTGGCGTATTCTATGTAGACGGCGGTTTTGCCGCTGCCAGTGACGCCGTGCAGAATAACGGTGCCGCTTTTGGCGTTTAGCAGGCTGCCAATGGCGGCCGACTGGTTTTTGTTGAGTACAAAATGTGTTCTATCTCTTCGTGTTGTTGCAGTGCTGTTTGAGCTTAGAGTGCGGCGTTTCTTGGTGAGGCCGCTTGGCAAGATGGTTTGTAAAACTAATGCCAGATGAGCGATGTAGTAATTACTCATCCATTGTGCAGTTTGCAACAACGGACGCGGTAACGGGGGTAGATCGAGGATTGTTGTAATTTCTTTAGTAGCAAAATCAGGTTTAGTTGTTTTTTTTACAACTATACCGGTGAGCAATTGCTGACCGATTGATATAATGACAACAGCGCCGATAGCCAGAGGTTGCTGGCTGCTGTAAGTGAATACGCAAGCGTCGGCTTTAACGATTTTGGTGGGCGCTACTTCATAATAATGCATCGCCTAATTATACCTTGTCTACGGCAATTTAACACGCTACTATAAGCATATGTATTTCGAGAGTAGATCGCAAGCAGGAAAGATTTTGGCTGATCAATTGGTAGCCAAATATCGCTACGAAAACTGCGCTGTGGTAGCGCTAAGCAACGGCGGCGTAGTGGTGGGCGAGCAAATTGCGGCGCAACTGCACTGCGTGTTGATGTTGTTGGTATCGCAGGATATCGAGATACCAGGCGAAGGAATGAATTTTGGAGCGGTGTCGCAAACTGGCGATTTCACATATAATGATGAATTTTCGGCAGGCGAGATTGATGAGTATACGAGCGAATTTCATGGCTATTTGGCCGAGAAGAGACGCGAAACATATAGTAGTCTCAATCGCTTGATCGGCGATGGCGGTACGGTCGATAAAGATATGCTGAAAGATCGCGTGGTAGTGCTGGTGTCGGATGGCTTTGCTAATACCGCTAGCGTTGGAGTGGCTTTAGACTTCTTGAAGCCGATTAGGATTCTGCGGTTGGTCGTAGCATCGCCAGTGGCATCGGTGGCAGTGGTTGATCGGCTGCACATTACTGCTGATGAGCTACATTTGCTGGACGTTAAAGAGAATTTCTTGGGAGTTGATCATTATTATGAGGATAACAATGTGCCAACACTACAGCAATCAATTGATAAGATTAGCCAAATCATATTGAATTGGCGATAAATGGTCTTGAATTGGTTATGAAAAGAATGTAGAATAAAAAGCAACAGAACAAACTAAACTGGAAGAAAGGGGCTTGGCTAGATGCTTGATGTGTTCATTACCTCGCGGGTGCGTCGTAAGATAGTTGTCGTCTATGCCAAATATCCAGATTTTCGGACGCATGTCCGCGGTTTGGCCAAGCTGATCAAGGAAGACCCCGGTAATATCCAGCGCGAATTGCGCCGGCTGGAAAAGGTCGGTTTTTTGCATGCCGAAAAGCAGGGTAATACACGGATTTACTCGACTAATAAACAATTCCCGATTTTCAAAGAATTGCAAAGCATCGTGATTAAATCGCAGCAGCAAGCAAGCAGCAATCGACCAAAACGGACAACGTCTGATATTCAACCGCGATGACGCTGTTTGAACGTATTTTAGCAGCACGTGGATTAAATGACGTGTCGGCGCGTCAAGCATTTTTATCGCCGGATTATGCGGCAACAAAATATGATCCATTCCTATTATCGGAGATGGATAAAGCGGTGGCGCGGTTAGTGCTCGCGCGCCAACATCAGGAAAAAGTCGTTATCTATGGCGACTATGATATTGACGGACTGAGCGCGACGGCATTGTTGTTG
>CAJPLU010000056.1 GCA_905371595.1 Candidatus Saccharimonadota bacterium | reverse complement strand
CACGGAAGTCACCGAAATTTCCGGTCGGATTGCTAATTGGCAGCGTCAAAGGCAAAGCTCGCGCTATGCTTTATCAGCAAATCGCTAACGGTGCGGTCGATGTGGTTGTCGGTACGCACGCACTTATCCAGGATAAGGTGGAGTTTCACCGCCTGGGCTTCGTGATCATCGATGAGCAGCATCGCTTCGGTGTCGAGCAGCGGCAGAAATTGCTAATGAAGGTTAAGGACGAGAAAGTGGGGTCGGGGGCGCTTGATACACTTTCTGAACCTATGACGATTGCCGCTGGCTCGTCTCGAGAGACCGGGCGCGCAGCCCCAGGCTCGCGAGCGAGACACGGAGGTGAGGAAAGTGCATCAAGCGCCCCGCTAGACACGAAAAAATTATCAGTAGCTGCCATGCCGCACCTCTTGGCGATGACGGCCACGCCGATACCTCGCAGCTTGGCACTGACTGTTTACGGCGAGCTAGATATCAGCGTCCTCGACGAGTTGCCGCGCGGCCGACGGCCGATTCTTACCAAAATTATTTCGCCGCCCTCGCGCGATGCCGCTTATACTGCTATCGACCAGCAAATTGCCCAGGGCCGCCAGGTTTACGTAGTTTGCAGCTTGATTGCCGATAGCGATTCTAGCGACCGCAAAAGCGTCGAAGCTGAATACAAGCGACTCAAGAATAGTATTTTTGGCCATCGCCGCATCGCTATGCTACACGGCAAGATGACCGCTAGCGAAAAAGATCAAATCATGCAAGATTTCAAAGATAAGAAGTTTGATATTCTCGTCAGTACGACAGTCATCGAAGTCGGTGTCGACGTACCAAACGCTACAATTATGATGATTGAGGACGCCGACCAATTTGGCTTAGCACAATTGCACCAGCTGCGCGGGCGAGTCGGCCGCGGCCGGTATCAAAGCTTCTGCTATTTGATGATGAGCACCAACAATAAGCCTAGCCAGCGCCTGCGCGAGATTGAACAATCCAACGACGGCTTTCATCTAGCAGAGGTCGATATGAGCTTGCGCGGTCCTGGCGAGATTTACGGACGCATGCAGCACGGCGCGCTTAATCTGCAAATCGCTACGCTAGCCGACACGCAGCTGATTGCTCGCGCCCAAAAAGCCGCTAAACACTTCATCGATAGCGGCGAAAGTCTATCGAAATATCCAGCACTAGAAGCGCGCATCCGCCACAACCAGCGGGTGACAACGCTTAATTAACTCTCGTGCTATAATACAATTCATGTACAGCGGGACAACATTTCGTTCGCATTCGGGTAATTTTATCGGCGTGCATCAGAAAATCGACCGAATTGCTCGCCGCGATTTGCGTAAAATATCAAGGGTTGGCCGCGGTTTTCCTTCTGCCAAGGATATTTTGCATTTCGAAGGCAACAACGGCCCCGACGGTATCAAGCGCAAAAGCCCGGGCGTCGATGAGCCGTGGCATTTCATCGACCCCAGCGACCCCAGCGATACGGCGCTAGTCGAGATGATTATGGATCATTATACCAATTTGGTGCAGGCGCTTAAGAAGCGTAATAATGTGCGGGCAGCCTTTGAGGCGGCCTGGATGGCGCATGCTATCACCGACGGGCTAACGCCGGCGCATCATTATCCGCTAGGCGAAAAGATCGAGGAGCTGTGGGGACGGCCTCAGAACGAGCGGGCGTCGATCGCCGAAAAAGGCATCATCAGAGGCTCGACCATGCGCGAGACCCTTAGTAAAAACTGGGAATATTGGGGTGCCAAGGGTGTATTCGCGACACACGTGCTATTTGAGCTAGGCGTAGCTACCAGCATCAAGACGACCAAATTTCCCGATTCGGCACCAAATTCAATCTGGCTCAAACTAGCAGATGATAAGGATTTGCAGACGGTCTTTCTCGATGCGGTGCAGCAAGTTTACGCGCTAGGCATGTACGAGGAATTTTGGAAGCGCGGCTGGACGACTCATCTAGCGCAGCAGACGCGGCAAACGCTGATTCCGCTGATCGCTAATGTCATCACCTATTTCTGGTACCGCGCCTACCGCGAGGCGCACCAGTGAGCTCGATCCGAGTAATCGCCGGGCGTTTCGGCGGGCGGCTGCTGGATGCGCCTAGAGAGAACAATACTCGCACCAAGCCGATGGGCGAGCGGATTCGCAATGCCATGTTCAATAGCATCGGCAACGAGATTAACGGCGCGCAGATTTTAGACGCTTTTGCTGGTACTGGCGCGGTTGGCCTCGAAGCTCTCAGCCGCGGTGCTGCCCGCGTAACGTTCATCGAACGCGATAAAATTGCTCAAAAAATCTTAAGCAATAATGTGTCCTCGCTAGGTGTTCAAAATGAAGCAAAAATTATTAGCGCCCCTGTCAATTCGTGGATTGAGTCTGGCGGCGCAGGCAAGTATGACATAATCTTCGCCGATCCGCCATACAAAAATCCGCAGTTTTCCACAGTTAGCAAGCTTTTTGGACTTCTCAAACCAGGCGGGCTTATGGTATTATCACATCCAGGAAGAGGTGAGGAACCAAATCTGGGAAACGAAATTGTTGTGGTGGACAATCGTAGTTATGGAAATGCTTACCTCACCTCTTTCCGCCGAGAATCGTGTGATTCGTGATTTTTGGGGAATTAAAATAGCCCGCGATGTGCGGGTTATTTTTTATGCATGTTTTCCTCAGAGTTTACATCGAATCTCATTGGTGAGTTTTTACGCCCACGCTAGAACCCATTTTAGTACAAAGTTGCAAATC
>CAJPLU010000055.1 GCA_905371595.1 Candidatus Saccharimonadota bacterium | reverse complement strand
GCCGCCCACGCGCTGGCAGTATGACATCGACCCGATGAATCTGTTATAATATACAGAGTTGTGAAGAAAGAATCTATTATTACTCTACCAAATCCCCATCTGCGCCAAAAGTCGCAGAAAGTTCACGTCATCACCGAAGAAGTTAGCCAGCTCGTTAAGGATATGACTGACGCAAGTATTGACTGGGAAGCGTCGCGTCCGCACGAAATTAGCGCTGCCCTGGCTGCCGTGCAAATCGACCGCCTCGAGCGCGTCGTCATCGTTCGCGCCGATTTCGAAGACAAAGACAACCAAGAATTTGTCCCGCTAATCAATCCAGAAATCGTCAAGTACGAAGGCGAAATCACCTACGACTACGAAGGCTGCCTCAGTGTCAAGGATTTTTACGGCAAAGTTCCCCGCTACAGCAAAATCCGCGTTAAAGCCATCAATATTGACGGCAACGAAATCCGCATCAAGGCCAATGGCTTTCTAGCGCGCGTCTTGCAGCACGAAATCGACCACTGCAACGGCATTGTTTTCGTCGACCACATTCGCGACGATCACCAGGCTTTTTACCGCTTAAACGACGAGGGCGAGCTCGATCCGCTCGACTACGAAAGATATGTCAAAGACAACGCCGACCTCTGGGATTAGCCGCCAGCCGATAGTATTCTTCGGCACCGAAGACTTTAGCTTATATAGCCTGCGCGCGCTCGTTGAAGCTGGTTTTAATATCGTGGCCGTCATCACTAAGCCAGACTCCCGCCGCGGCCGCAGCAACAAGCTTATCCAGCCTGCCGTCAAACAATTCGCTAGCCAGCACCACATTCCAGTCTGGCAGCCAAACCGACTAAAAGATATCATAAATGATATAAAGAATATCACACCTCAGCCTATCGGTGTACTCGTTAGCTACGGCAAGATCATCCCGCAAACAATCATCGACCTATTTCATCCTGGTATCATCAACGTTCATCCGTCACTCTTGCCAAAATACCGCGGCCCGTCGCCCATCGAATCAGCTATCGCTAACAGAGATAAAATCACCGGTGTAACCATCATGCAGTTAGAACAAGCGATGGATGCCGGCCCGATATACTACCAAGAAGCTTACCCGCTAGACTTTACCGAGACCCAGCCCGAACTTTACCAGACCCTCGGCCAGCTCGGTGCGCAATTATTGATGCAGAAGTTGCCTGACATCATAAGCGGTATACTGCAGCCAACACCGCAAGATGGCAGCCGCACTACCTATTGCTCGCTGCTCAGCAAAGACGACAGCCGCCTCGATCCGCAACAGTTAACTGCAGACCAAGTAGAAGCCAAAATCCGCGCTCACCTAACTTATCCGCGTTCGCGTCTAAAAATCGGCCAATACGATCTGATTATCACCAAAGCCTGCATCACCCAAAAACCAGAAACACCGCTCGACATCAAATGCACCGACGGCAAGTACCTATCAATTAACGAACTAATCGCTCCTAGCGGCAAAACTATCAGCGCCGAGGCTTTCTTGCGCGGCTACCCGCTACAAAGATAACCCCAACCGTCAACCGTGACAATTACAATCGTAGACACCTAAATCCGCAACCGCGGCCGTAGTCTATGCTCCCGCGTCGCCTAGAAGAATCATATCGCGATTCGCGATGACTTCTCCCTTGAGAGTCTTGACCGTCTGCATCACCACCTCGCGATAGTTCGGACGATGCTGGCCCAACCACTTCAGCGATGCGTACTCTGCTAGTATCGCATTTTGCGGCACATTAGCCGGTGCATTAGCTTTCAATTGTACATAAATCTGATCATTTTCGAAATCCGGCGCGTTAGCATCCAGCCAGGACGTCACCCGCACCATATCGCGATCCATAAAACTCTCAAACTCTGCCAGCTGCATATCGCTCAAACCCTCGCTAAGCTGCAAACCAACACGCAGCTCTAGCTGCTCGCGAAAGTGGTCGAGAAACAGTTTTTTCTGGTCGTCTGGCAAGCTGCCCAGACCCACCTCTTCGAGAAACTTATCGTCTAATTGAAACATTTCACCCCCTCTTGCCTATGCCTTTAGTATACCGATTATAGTGCTGCTACGCAATACCGAGCTGCTCATTGACAGCGCGGCGCATATCGGCCAATTCTTCGACGTATTCATTCATGACTTCTTGCATGATTTTGCCGTAATCTGGCACAGCATAACGCATCCACAACGCAGACGCGTAGAAACTCATTGCATCTTCGTCATTTTCAAACAATTCACGGATAGCCTGGTAATCCTGGCGGCTAGCATAATCGCCGTGAAACTCAGCCAGCCAGCGCCGCGTTCGGTCTGGGTTACTGTTGACATCTTCGAACTCTAGCGCTTCTTGTTTGGACAATCGCGCCAAGACTTCTGCAGAAGCCCGTTGATTGAGCTCTTCGGATATCTCGCGCCGATACTGATTTTTCTTCTCCTCTGACAGCGTCGCGACGTTATAGCCGATTGCCGCTAGCAAATTATCGTCAATGTTAAACACTTATTTATCCCTCCTTTTTATTTATGCCATCGGATCATTTGTAATTGTTCAAAATCTCCAAGACTGTTTTTGTATCGCTATTGCCGTCTATCGACAGCCATTGGGTATCGCCGTAGCCATGCCACTGGATATTGTGGCCATCCTGCGCTGCAGCGTCAGCTAATTCATACAATTTAGATATAGCATTATTCTCGCCAAACTGATCAACCGCCCAATCCCACGGATATTTATCAGTGTAACCGCTGAAATCAGCTTCTGTTGGTGCTGGCGGTGGCGGTGGTG
>CAJPLU010000054.1 GCA_905371595.1 Candidatus Saccharimonadota bacterium | reverse complement strand
GCGACATTATCGACAAGGATTATGTCACCGAAGGCGATCTGCAGCGCCTGGTGACCAACAATATCAAACGCTTAAAGGACATCGGTTCTTACCGCGGCCTAAGGCACAAAAACGGTTTGCCGACACGCGGCCAGCGGACTCGCACCAATGCGCGAACCCGCAAAGGCAAAGCAATCGCCGTCGGCGGCACGCAGCCAAAAGCAGCAAGCAAGACTTGATAAGGAAGGACTTTTAAATAATGGCAGAAGCTAAATCAAAAAAGAAGCAGCGCCGATCAGTCCCGACCGGTCAGCTGCATGTCCAAGCGACATTTAACAACACGATTATCACCTTTGCCGACAGCAAAGGCAACGCGTTGACCGCCGCCAGTGCTGGCGCTTGCGGTTTCCGTGGCAGCAAAAAAGGCACCGCCTATGCAGCGCAAATTGCTGCTGAAAAGGCCGCCGAAGCTGCTAAATCAACCTATGGTTTGCGCACCGTTGACGTCTTTGTCAAAGGTGTCGGCCTAGGCCGCGACGCGGCAATCCGCGCCATAAGCAGCTTTGACATTTCAATCAACAGTATTAAAGACGTAACGGGCGTACCGCACGGCGGTGTTCGTCCGCGAAAGGCAAGGAGAGCGTAATGGCACGAGATACTAGCCCAATCGTCAAACAGAGTCGCCGCGAAGGAGTTGCGCTGCATCCTAAAGCGCACAAAATCCTCGCCCGCAAAAGTGGTATCCCAGGCGAACACGCTCATGGCCGCCAGGGCAAGCAGAGTATGTACTCTCAGCAGCTGCGCGAGAAGCAGAAAGTCCGGCGCATGTACGGTTTGTTGGAAAAGCAGTTTGCTAAGCTGATGAACGAAGCGACTCGCAAACCGGGTCTTAGCGGCGAAAATTTGCTGCGTTTCCTAGAGTTGCGTCTCGACAATGCCGTTTACCGCGCTGGTTTTGCTACTAGCCGCCGCCAGGCTCGCCAGCTGGTTAGCCACGGACATTTCGAACTCAATGGCCGCCGCGTCGATATTCCGTCGATTCGCGTCAAGGCTGGCGACGTAATTACTGTTCGCCCGAAGAGCACCAAGTCTGGCTACTTTACGGCGATCAACGATATCTTTGGCAATACCACTCAGGCGCCGCTTAGCTGGCTAAAGGGAGATATCAAAAAGCTAAAAATCGAAATTACTAGTGAACCAAAGCGCGAAGAGGCCGAAGCGGGCATCAACGAGCAGCTAATTGTTGAGTACTACTCACGTTAAAAAGGGAGGAAAGATTAAAATGTCTAAAGTTATTCACAACCCAGCGCTCGCCAAGATTATCGATAACAGCGAGAACTCAAGTACGTTTGTTATTGAGCCGCTGCACTTTAATTACGGCAACACGCTCGGCAACAGCCTGCGCCGCGTATTGCTCTCCAGCATCCGCGGCGGCGCGATTGTCGCTTTCCGAATCGAAGGTGCCACGCACGAATTCACAACTGTTCCTGGCATTCAAGAGGACGTCGTAGATATTACTTTGAATCTCAAAGGCGTTAATTTCCGCATTGCTACCGACGAGCCAGTCGAGCTGCGTCTAGAGAAAGCTGGCGCCGACGTCATTACTGCTGGCGATATCGCAACCAATGCTGATGTCGAGGTGATGAATCCTGACCACGTGATTTGCCACGTTGACGACCCAAACAAGACAGTTGTCATCGATCTAGTAGTTGAATCAGGCCGCGGTTACCAGCCTATCGAAGAATCTAGCGAAAAACGCCTGCATAGCGACATGATTGCAATTGATGCTATGTTTAGCCCGGTTACTCGTGTTCGTTTCAAGGTCGACCCGACTCGTATCGGTCAAGAGACTAACCTCGATAAGCTCGAGATGACCATCGAAACAGACGGCAGTCTGACGCCGCGCGAAGCTTTCGAAGAAGCTGCCGCTATTCTCGTCAATCAGTACACAGCTCTGGCTGGCAGTACTACTGTCGAATCTGCACCAGCACTTGGTACAGAGGTCGAGGACGATAATGACGGCTTGAACGCCTCAATCGAAGACTTAGGTCTGAGCGCTCGCACCGCAAATGCCTTAGTCAATAACGAAATTCGTACCGTTCACGATTTAGTCACACTCAACGAGCAAGACTTGCGCGAACTTAAAGGTTTCGGCAGCAAGGCGCTCGACGAAGTAAAAGATAAACTAGCAGAATTGGAGCTCTAAATGCATCGACACGGATACAGAGGACGCAAGCTCGGCCGCCAACGCGACCAACGGCGAGCGCTCCTGAAAGGTCTAGCGACGAGCTTGGTTATGGAAGAAAGCATTGAGACGACTTTTCCCAAAGCCAAAGAGCTCGTACGTTATATCGAAAAACTAATCACCAAAGCCAAAAAAGGAAACCTAGCCAACCGCCGGGCGGTCATCGCTGGACTCAGTACACAAGTTGCCGCCGTCAAGCTCGTCGACCAAATCGCGCCGCAGCTAACTGGCCGCACTAGCGGGCACGTTCGCGTCGAGCGCACTCGACTGCGCGTTGGCGATGGCGCTCAAATGGCAATCGTTGAATTCGTCGACGAACTCAAACCAATACCAAAAGCAGCAAAGGAGGCTAAGTAATGGCTGGAAAAACCTTTTCACAGAAGCCTGCCGACATTGCTCGTCGCTGGATACTGATTGACGCCCGCGACGCTAGCCTGGGCCGATTATCGACCGTGATCGCTAGCTACCTCACTGGTAAATACAAGCCAACTTACACGCCGCACGTTGACAACGGCGATTACGTTGTCGTCGTTAACGCTAGCGAACTTGTCGTGACTGGTGATAAGGAAACCGACAAAATGTACTAC
>CAJPLU010000053.1 GCA_905371595.1 Candidatus Saccharimonadota bacterium | reverse complement strand
CGCAGATTTTGCATCTCCTGGGTTGAGACACCCAGTTTCCAGCTTGAGCACGTTTTCGGCGGGCTATTTTCATATCTTGCAATAATTTGCTGCAATATAGATTTTATTGCCTAATAGTATTTGACTTATCATACCTTATATTTTATCTATATATTTGTGCTTTTACAAAAATAGTTGTATAGTCTCAATTGACATATTTGGCTTTTCGTGTAATAGATTACGCTCGCCTTCTCGAAATTTCGCCCCAACAAAAAAGCCGCCTCAAAAGACGGCTTTCTTGCACAAATAAGTCTCTCAAACCATTTGTCGGTTTGCTCGCAGTAGAGCTTTTGTACTTTGTTTTCGTTAGTTCAGGGTTCTCGCATGAACTTACTTATGATTATATATCAAGGTCGTCTAATTCTGCAAGCTCTTGGCGCGACTTTTTTGCGAAATCGCTTTCGGTTTCTGCGTTTTCTGCGTCATTTTCCACAGAATCACTAGTAGCGTTTTCCACATCATTATCCACTGCAGCCGAATCGGCGTCCTCGCGGTCGTCATTATTGACGATTTTCAGGTTGTAATGAGCAGTATTTTTAGCGCCTAGTGCTCGCAGCAGCGTGCGCAGTCCTTGCGCAGTCGAGCCGCGGCGGCCAATCACCCGGCCCAAGTCTTCTGGATTGACAGTTAGCGTCAGCAAAACACCCTTCTCGTCGACAATCCGGTCAACAACCACATCGTCTGGATGTCCTACTAGTGATTTTACGATATATTCGACAAATTCCTGGTCAATGGTCGACATGCCCACGGTATCTCCTCCTTTGCGGTCACACGGTTACTATCGTACTTTTATTGTAACATGCTTTTGCTATGAAATCGAAAAACGCGCCCCAGCCATGCAGTTAGAGCGCGTTAGTTCGTAATTAAAAGCGTTAGGCTTCAGCTGGAGTTTCTGTCTCTTCGGCAGCTGGCTCTTCTTTCGGTTGGTTCTTGCGCAACTTTTCAGCATTCTTGACCGCTTTAGTCTTGCCGCCCTGGAACTCTTTAACCCATTTCGGCAGCTTGACACCAGCTTCTTTTAGCAACTTCGCAACGCGCGGCGTCGGTTGAGCGCCGTTATCAAGGTATTTTTGAGCAGCCTCGACATTGATATTAGCGTCTTTGGTGTGCGGGTTGTAGCTGCCGACATAAGCAACCACGCGGCCGCTCGATGGGTGGCGCTGTGCTTCCTGGACGGCGACACGGTATACCGGATAAGCCTTGCGGCCCAAACGTTGCAAACGAATTGCGAGCATAAAATTAAAACTTCCTTTACTTCACGTTAGTACTGTTGTTACTTCTGTCATATTCTAGCGTGTTACGGGTAAAATGTCAACAAAGCGCCTAAGCGCTGCCTAGACGCCTTTTCGTTCAAGTCGAGCCTCATAGGCCAATTCAGGCAGAAAACACCGCTAGAGGGCGCAAAAACGGCCAAAACGACTCAATAATACTTAAAATTTGCAATTTTTGCGAAATAATTGCGAAAATCGTTGACATGGCGATTCATGCGTGATATATAAGTATCAAGCTTTTTGCCCAGGTTTGTAAGGGGCGAGAAGTAGTCCCTGCCTGAGCAAGACTGTTTTCTCTTGGAAGGAGAAACTATGTTTACGACTCTCGTCGTTACCATTGCCATCGTCGCTCCGATAGCCGCCGCTCGGCTGGCGGAAGGACGTCGTAGCCTTGAGTGGCTCTTTTGGGTCATGATTACCGTGTCCGCAGCTAGTCACGTTAAGACGTGGCAGATCATCGCTTCTCAGCAGACAGTGTCTTATCTGGTGTTTATGGGCGGACTGTTGTTTGCGGCTTACGAGGTAGCCGTCATACCCGTCTTGCCAGCTTTCTTCTCTACTAGCAAGATTAAGTAAGGAGGAGGATACCCACAGCCAGATTGCCCGCAGTTGAGCTTGAGCTCCTGCGCAGTCCGGCTGCGGGCAATCACAACTTCCAATTAGTTAATAGTTTTATGCCTGGAAACAGGCTTTTTTATTGTCGTTTCTTATACTCTTCCAGCGCTGCCCGGGCGGCTTGCTGCTGGGCGGCTTGTTTGCTAGGGCCGATGCCTTTGCCCATCAGGTTGTCGCCAACATAAGCGCCGAGCGTGAAAACCTTATCGTGGTCTGGGCCGTCTTCGGCGATGACTTTGTAGACTGGCGTAGCGCCGTCGACGCGCTGGCTGATTTCTTGCAGATGGCTTTTGGGATCGCGCCAAGAGCCGCTCTCTAAAATCCCGTCAAGCTTACTGATTGTGTGCTTCTCGATAAAGGCCGCCGCGGCATCATAGCCGCGCTCCAAATAAATCGAACCGATCACTGCTTCGTAAGCATTGGCTAGAATCTGATGGCGCGCCCGCTCGGAACCATGCTTCTCGCCGCGGCTCATCCGTACCAATGGCTCATAACCAAGCTCTTCGCCAGATTTAGCGTTGCTAGTGGTGTTAACTAGCGCCGCCCGCCAGCTAGTCAGGATTCCTTCCGGCTCGCTATAATGTTTATATAAATAATCTGTCACCACCAGCTCTAGCACGGCGTCGCCCAGAAATTCTAAACGCTCATTGTGCTCGCTCACCGATTTTTTGTGCTCGTTGACGTAGCTGCGATGCGTCAAAGCAGTAATCAGAAGCTGAATGTCTTTATATTCAAAACCTAATTTCTGCTTCGCCCAATCTTGGTACGGCCCGGTTGGCATACCACTCATCTTTCCTCCTTTTCATATTTTGTAAGTTTATAAGTTTTCTTGGCGGATCCGCGTTTTAGCTTTCAGCATTAGTTTGGCGATATCTTCGTATTCGATCAGCTCGAGCGCCTCGTTGAACGGGAACCATTTGATACCCTTCATCCAATCCTCTTTCTGGATTTCATCGCCGCTGGTACGAACGCGCACCAAAT
>CAJPLU010000052.1 GCA_905371595.1 Candidatus Saccharimonadota bacterium | reverse complement strand
CTGTGGTGATGATTGGCGCTGGCCCGAGTGCACTAGCGGCAGCGATTTATACTACGCGTGAGGGTATTGACACTACTCTCTACGAGAAGGGCGTTGTTGGCGGTCTAGCGGCAATTACCGATAAAATCGACAACTATCCTGGCTTCCCCGACGGTGTCCCAGGTATGGAATTAGCGGATAATCTGCGCAAGCAAGCTGAGCGCTTTGGTGCCAAGATTGATTACGGCGACGTTTCGGCGCTGCGCCATCAGGATGGAGTTAATATTTTGACAGTTGACGGTCAAGAGGTTAAAGCTCGCGCTGTACTGATTGCTACAGGCAGCGGTTATAAGAAACTTGGTGTTCCTGGCGAGGCAGAATTTTATGGCCGCGGCGTGCATTATTGTGCGACCTGCGACGGTGCTTTTTATAAAGGTAAAAGGTTAGTCGTTGTTGGTGGCGGCAATTCTGGCGTCCAAGAAGCGATGTTCTTGACGCGATTTGCCGAGCATATTGATTTGCTGGTGCGAAGTTCCGTAAAGGCCAGCAAGACTCTACAGGACGATTTGCAGAAATACATTGATAATGGCAAAATTACCGTACATTTGCAAACAGTAGCGCAAGAAATCGTCGGCGAGGACGGCGCGGTGGCGGCGGTGCGGGTGCTCGAAAACGGCGCAGAAACGACTTTCGAGGCTGACGGCGTGTTCGTTTTCATCGGCTTGAAGCCGAATACGCAGTTTTTGGCGGATAGCGGCGTTGAGCTTGACGAGTACGGCTTCATCAAAACCGACGACCGTTTGGCGACGGCTTTGCCGGGCGTATTTGCTAGCGGCGATGTCCGCAGCGGCGCTACCATGCAGGTGGCTAGTGCTGTCGGCGAGGGGGCGACGGCGGCGCTGAGTATCCGCGAGTATTTAGAGGGCGTGAAGGCGGAATAGCTTCGACACTGGATGTCGGTGCTATTCGACGTATTTCTTGCGGAAAGCTTCGAGTTGTTTAATGATGGCTGGGTCGCTGGTCTCGAGAGCGATTTCGCGCGTACCCATGATGCCAGAGCCGCGCATGAAATTGTGCGACCCTGATAATGCTATTTTCGAGCCACCAGACATCGTGAAAACAATGAATTTGGCGTGCAGATATTGCGGGTGCTGGTATAGGGTTTGTTGTCGGCTGGTTAAGGTGCCGAGTTTGATGAGAAGTTTATTGATCGGCGAGGCAGTGCGCCAATTATTGAAATACAATTTGGCATTTTTGCGCTTGAGAATGCGGTTGAGTTTGCCAGTCGGGCAGTACTGCGATACTAGTACGATGTTCTCAGCTTGTTCAGCTAGGTCGCAGGCGCGCTTGTAAATGAGAGAATTAGTTGGCAAACCTTGGTCAACCAGGATAGTCGAGTGTTCGTCGAGACCAAACATTGAATTGCGAATCGAACCGCCGCGCTTGTCAGCGCGAGCGATAAGGTATTGCTCGTTAGATAGCTTATCAGCTAACACTTTATTATCAAATCGGAACATGTAATCGACATTAGCTAGGCTCTCGTGGTCCATATTGACGCCGCCGCAAGCGTAGACTATGTCGTCAACAATCGACCACTTGCTATGAGTGCGGCCAGTCATTAGCATATTGGCCTTTTGACCAAGCCAGCGAAAAGCCACGCCTGCTTTTTTTAGCCGCCGTTCTAGTTTCATGGCGTGAACGGCGCGCGATGGCTGGCGGCGCGGCGAACGCAGAATGAATTCCTTCGGTTCGAGATAAGTGAATGAATCAGCGCAAACCGAGGCTGGTACGCCGCGTTCAGCCGCCGCGCGCTCGACGGCAGCGATTACGGCTTCGGTGTGCTTATCATCGGCGCGAAAGGTGGTTGCTACCATATTGACGCGCTGCTTGGCGTTATCAATTTTAACTGCTAAATCCGACATATAGTCTTCTGCTGTCAGTAGCGTCGGACTCTTTTTCTTACTCATATCTCTATTAGTATACTCTATAGCGTAAAAAACTGGTACTATATAGGTAGTAACTGTAAGCAAAGGAGCAATATGGCAGATTTTAATAAAGTTCTTGACCCGGGAGACGTTGATGGCGGGCTAGTCAATACTGTGGTAGAAATTCCCGAAGGGTCGCGCCTGAAAGTCGAATGGGATCGTCAGCGGGCGGCCTTTATGCTGGACCGCGTCGAGCCAAAAATCTTTGCTAAGCCGTGCAATTACGGCTTTATTCCGCAGACGCTTGACGAGGATGGGGACGAGCTGGATACGCTGATTATTTGCCCAGAGCCGCTAACGACTGGCGTGTGGTTGGAGGCGCGTATTATTGGCGTGCTGCGCTTCGAAGATGACGGTGAAGTCGACGACAAAGTAGTCGTGGTGCCGGCTGATAATCGCGACGATGATCGTATTAACTCGCTCGACGACATTCCGCAGCTGGTTAAGCAGCTTGAACATCACTTCACTCATTACAAAGATCTCAAGAAGCCAGGCAGTACTATCGTCAAGGGCTGGGGCGACGTGGAGGAAGCTAAGGCGATTGTCAAACAGTGCATTGACCGCTATAATAATCAGTAATAAACTTAAACGGAGCAAATTATGGATTATTATGATTATTCAACTTCGACTTATGCGGCTAGCAGCGATGTCGGTGCGGTTGCAGTTGTAATTTGGCTGTTTGTCATCTTAATTGTAATGGCAGTTTCCATACTAATGATTATCGCCATGTGGCGAATCTTTACCAAGGCCGGCAAGCCAGGCTGGGCGTCATTAGTGCCAATATACAACATGGTAGTAATGATGCAGATTGTCGGTCGGCCAGAGTGGCAAGTCGTACTGATGTTCTTGCCATTTGCCCATATATACATTTCGATCGTGTTGCCGCTAGATTTAGCAAAATCGTTCGGCAAAACGACTGGTTTTGGTGTTTTGATGATCTTCTTCCCGGCGATCATGAACCCGATTTTGGCGTTTGGTTCAAGCCGCTATGTTGGTCCGGTTGTGCAGCAGCAACCTGTCTACGGCCAGCCGCCGCAGCCTGGGTATTACGCACCGCAGCCAGCTTACGGACAACCGCAACAACCGGTAGCCTATACTCAACAACCGCAGCCATACGCTCAACCGCAACAACCAGCTGCAACGGTTGCCCAGCCGCAACCGCCGGTAGCTGAAGGCGGACAGCCGCAGCCGCCTCAGCAGCCGCCGCAGGCATAAATAGAAGAATAGACTTTTAGTTGCAAATTTAGCGAAATAGCCAGAATCTGTCTGGCTATTTTCGTTTTGGCTGCTATTTTTTGT
>CAJPLU010000051.1 GCA_905371595.1 Candidatus Saccharimonadota bacterium | reverse complement strand
TTTTCATAACTACAACACCTTTGGCACTTTCACGCAATTGTCGCTTTGCTCGGCTGCTAAGGCCAGCAGCTGTTGCCGCGATACGCTGCTGTCAATGATTTCGTCGTCGCGCCAGACGTTTTGCAGACCCGTCACCTGATACGTCGGCTCCACGCCGTCGGTATCCAACTCGTCCAGCTGATTGATATAATTGATAATTTTCTCGATATCGGCGCGAAGCGACTCAACCTCCGCATCAGACATCTGCAAACTGCTCAAGTGTGCCAAATGACGCACATCGTCGTTGGTAATTGTACTCATTATTCACTAATTATAACGCAGAAGATAGAGAAGTGCCAAAGGATTTTGCATAAGTTACAGAAGCTCGGTCATCCCACTTATGCTACAATAAGATAAGTTATGCCGCATCAAATCAAAAAGAAACTAGGAGTGACATTATATAGAGGCGGAGCAGAGTTCCGTGTGTGGGCGCCGTTTGCGCGGCAAGTATTCATCAGCGGGACGTTCACCGCGGGCGAGAAACAGCCTCTAACCAGCGAGGGCGACGGCTACTGGTTCGCGCTAATTCGCAATGTCGAGCCGGGCCACCAATACAAATACATCATCGAGACGCCCGACGGCCGGCTGCTCGAGAAGAACGACCCGCGCGCTCGAGCTATCACTAGCAGCGACAAGGGCTTTTCGGTGGTTGTCGACAATAACTTCGATTGGCAGAACGATGCTAATTTTGCCATGCCGCCGCGCCAAGATCAAGTCATTTATGAACTGCATGTCGGCACTTTCAACCGCCCCGACGCTGCTACATCTGGTACCTTTGACAGCGCGATCGAAAAGTTGGATTACTTGCGAGATCTCGGTGTTAACATTATCGAGCTGATGCCAATCACCAGCATGGCCTTTAGTAACGGCTGGGGCTACGCGCCAAACCACATTTTCAGTGTCGAAAGCATGCTGGGCGGGCGCCACGGCTTGATGAAGTTCGTGCGCGAGTGCCACACCCGTGGTATCGGCGTAGTGCTAGACGTCGTTTACAATCATTTTTACGGCGATACCGATCTATGGCAGTTTGACGGTTGGAGCGAGAACGACCGCGGCGGGGTTTATTTTTATAATGATGAGCGCGGCGATACACCCTGGGGCGGACGGCCTGACTTCGGACGGCCGGAGGTTCGACAATTTATCCTTGACAATATTACAATGTGGCTTAATGAATACCATATGGACGGCCTGCGCGTCGATAGCACCATTTACATGCGCAATACCGAGGGCCACGATAACGACCCCGAGCACGATATTGCCGACACTTGGAGTTTATTGCAAGATATCACTGAACTAGCGCACAAAATCAAACCAGATTCGCTGATAATCGCCGAAGACGCCGCCTGCAACCCAGCGATCACGGCACCGCGCGCCAACAACGGCTGCGGCTTTGATGCGCAGTGGGAGCTGGGGTGGCCGCATGCTTTGCGTGATGCGCTAGGACTAACTGCTGATACGGCACCAACTTTGCAAGGCATTCGCTATGAATTTTCTCACTCGTACAATGGCAATGATTTTGAGCGGGTTATTTTTAGCGATTCGCACGATACTGCCGCCAACGGCTCGGTGCGTCTCAACGAAGCAGCCGACCCCACCGGCGGTACGACGCTATATGCCCGCGAGAAAGCTCTGCTGGCCGATGCCATCACTTTGACATCCGCTGGTATACCAATGATTTTACAAGGCAGCGAGTTCTTACAGGACGGCTCCTTCAACGATTGGGCGGCCCTAGAATGGCACAAAACTGAAAAGTATGCCGGCATCCTGCTAGCTCACAAGCACTTGCTGGCGTTGCGGCATAACGCTTACAATACAACGCGCGGCCTGCAAGGCAATTCGACCGCCCTTTTCCACGCCAACGACGACAACTGCGTTATCGGTTACCACCGCTGGGATAAGGGCGGCGCTGGCGACGACGTGCTAGTAATTGTCAATTTCAGCGACCAGCACTTCGACCATTACGATATCAATTTGCCGCTACCAGGACACTGGCATGTCCGCTTCAACAGCAGCTGGCACGGCTATAGCAAGGATTTTCGCGGCGTACATTTATCGTCGGTAAACACGCACAAGAACGGTACAGCCACCATCACACTACCGCCTTATGGGGTGTATATTTTGTCGCAAGAGTAACTACCTTATCTTATATATTATAACATATTATATGGTATTATGTCAAAAAATCTTGATTTAGCTAGAGAAAAAGCGGATCGTAGCTATATCGTTAGCCTCAACCGCAGTCCTGCCGCCAACTGGATAAGTGAATTTCGGGTCGGTATGGCCAAAATCTAGATTAGCAATGACTGGCATAGTCTGCTCAATATTTTTGCTGAGAATAATATCCCTAAGAGCCCGCTCTGTTGGCTGCGATTCCTGTTGGAAACGCCCGATCAGAATAGCTTTGACCTGACGAAAATACGGCTGCTGCACTACCGACTGGAAGTTGCGCTCAAATGTTTCTAAAATCGAATCGTAGCTATCGTCCTCGATACATAAGATGATATCGCCAGCAATGCGCGGAAAATACTCGGTGCCGTTCAGCAAATTTAGGCTACACATATTTCCGCCCAGCAAAATTCCTTCGGCTCTACCTTTTTGGATGATTACTGGACCAGCGTTTGGCAGAGTGGCGCGCGAGGATTTTTCGTCGTAATCCCAAGGATAATCGTAAAAGTTCGCCGACGGTGCAACTTCGTACTCATCCGGCTGATCCGCAAACAAACAGCGCTTAAAATATTCCAGCGAATAGCTATTTTGCGGCAGCATACCAAAGCAATAAAAGTTCGGCGCAGCATATGTGATTAAGCCAGTTTTAGCTAAAATAGCATGATTCAACACCGTGATATCCGAAAATCCGGCAAAAATCTTCGGGTTAGCGTCAATTAGTTTCCAGTCTATTTTGTCGAGCAGCTGATTTGAATTAAAACCGCCAACGGCCGCCAAAATCGCTTTAACTTTCGAATCGGTAAATGCAGTGTGCAAATCGTCAACCTTCTCCTGGTCGCTCGGGCAGCCGCGCTGAGACCGTGAAAAGGCATTTTCACTAAACGTCACTGTCAGACCAAGCGATTCCAGCGCCATCGTTGCCCGCCGCAAAACAGTCTCGTCAATATCGCTAGCCGAGCGCGCCAGTGCAACGATTCTAATTTCGTCGCCAGGCTGCAGTTTGTTTGGTGTCATTTTGATCCTTTCTGCTAAAGTTTTCGTTACTAGCCCTACATCTTCCCACGAATCTCGGCGATCAGATCGC
>CAJPLU010000050.1 GCA_905371595.1 Candidatus Saccharimonadota bacterium | reverse complement strand
CGGTAATTTTATTGCGCAAGCCGTTCAAATCTTTTTCGATATCGCTAGCTAGTTTCTCGGCTGCTTGATAGCGCTCTATCGCCTGTTCAATATCGAAGTCGTCGCTTTCAAACCACGCCACCATCTGGCGCAGCTCTTCAATTTTTTGGTTGATAGTTTTCTCATTTTTGCTTGACATTTTTAACCTCCGCTTTGATAATTATTTTTTCTTCCTCAATACTAATAACTTCGCCTATTTCGGTCGAACCGCGCACAATCGCGTAACCGCGCGCCAGCGCCAACTGCGGATTGTACGCCGCCAAAATCCGCTGGAATTGCGTAATTTCACTTGTTAAGACGTCAGTTCTGCTATCTAGATATAGCAATGCGCGCTGCCGCAAGCTGTCAATCTCACTACTTAAATCGCCAATCGCTGACTCCGTCCGGTAGGCCATGCCGTCAACCAGCGCTTTTATTTCTCGCAGCAGTTCTCGTCGGTCTGGCACAATGATTTGCGCCGCGTTACTCGGCGTAGAAGCCCGCACATCGGCAGCCAAATCCGCCAGCGTCATATCGACTTCGTGTCCAATGCCGACCAATGTCGGCACACGGCTGGCAGCAATCGCTCTAACTAGCAACTCATCATTAAACGTATTCAAATCGTCAGCACTGCCGCCGCCGCGAATGATCACCAGCACCTCGGGCGGCGTTTGACTCTCGTTAAAACGATTAATTGCCGCAACAATCTGATCAGCCGCTGCCTCGCCCTGCACCTGAACATGCGCTACGTCAATCTGCAAGCCGCCCCAGCGCTCATTTACGATTTTAATAAAGTCCGCGTAACCTGCCGCCTGAGTGCTGCTTATCACGCCGATACGCGCTGGAATTTGCGGCAAACAACGCTTGCGCTCGGTGGCAAATATTCCTTCCTTCTCGAGCTTAGCGTGCAGCAGCTGGAAACTTTTGCGCAAGCTGCCCTCGCCTAGCGGACGGTAACTTTGAACGGTCACGCTGAATTTGCCCCACTTCGTCACTTTAGGCTGCGCCCGCACCACCAGCTTCATGCCGTCTTCAATCGGTGTTCGCAGTCGATAAACTGGCATAAAGCAACCGACGCTCGCTTCCTCGTCTTTCAAGTCAAAAAACACCCATTTGCCTTGATTTACTTTGAAGCTGGCGACCTCGCCCTCGATCTCAACAGCGCTGCACGAAAACTCCAGCACCTGATTAATCAGCTCGACAAAACCGCTAACGCCGAACCTTGGAATTAGATTTTCGTCCATATTTCACTATTGTTAGCTGGTAAAATACATAGCCTAGCAGCAGCGCCGTCAGCAGCACAATTACCCGGTAAAGCACAATCGCTGCAATCGACTGGCCGCTACCTATACCTGATAAAGCCAAAACACTAACCATGATTGCCTCGTAGGCGCCCGTTCCGCCCGGCGTTACCACAATGAATCCAGCAATTGTCGCTATGCCATAAGCAATCAAAATCGACGCCGGGTTGACGCTCATTCCCAACGCTTGAAAAGTAATCCAGATTGGCGCGATCTCGGTAGCGGTAAATAACATCGCCCACAAAAATGGCTTCAGCAGCACGCGCTTGTCACTCTTTAGCTCGTTAAAATCGTCATGCATATCATAGAAAAACTTCTCTATCGACTCCCGCTTCAACACCACCTGCGGCCGCCGCGCAAAAAATGACGCCGTACCGTTAGTTATCATCGTAATCCTCTTGGCTAATTTTTTCATCCGGTGGACGCTATTCAAAAAGTACGCGCCCAGCAGCGTCGCCATCACCAGCAAAAATACCAGCGTTGAGCTCATCAAAATTATCCAGCGGTTAACACGGCCGTCAATCGTCACCATCAAAACAGAAACTACCAAAAAGACCACAATCGCCATAAACCCCACCACATAACGCACAAATTGCGCCATCGTCGCTCGTCCGATTGGCACACCGTACTTGCCTAAGCGCCAGTTAGCATACGAAATACCACTGACACCGCCGCTAGGAAAAGCATGATTAACAAAATTTAACTCTAGCGATATGCGTGCCAGAGTTGCCGGATTAATATTCTTCACGAAGCCTTTCTGACGCAAATACGAAAAAATCATCTCGCCAGTCGCCAAATATCCGGCCGCAATAATTGGCAACATCCACACAAGCTTGCCAAGGTTAATTTTACCTAGCAGACCCCAAGCATATACCAGTTCGCTTCTAGCTAAAAAAAGTATCAAAGCAATCAACAGCAACGTGGCAATACTCAACCACAATCGAAAAGACAGTCTCCTTTTCATACAATCTAGTATACTATATTTATGCATATCACAATACTTGGCCGCCAGCCAGCACTTGGAGTAGCCGAGCTAGAACAGCTCTACGGTGCTGACAATGTCCGATGGTTTTCGCAGCAGACAGCGCTTGTAGATTCGCCTGATTTTGACTTCGAGACCATCGGCGGCAGCCAAAAAGCCGGCCGGGTCGTTCTCGAACTCGACCGCGGCAATTGGCTAACCGCCAGCCGTCAAATCGTTCAGCACTACGCCGCCAAATGGCGCGCCAGCGAGCATAAAATAACTCTTGGCATCAGCGCTTACGGCTTCAAAATCTCGCCGCGCGATGTCCAAAAAACCGGCTTGCTTATCAAGAAAAAATTACGCGACAGCGGCACTAGCTTACGCCTTATCCCGAACCCAGAAATCGCCCTTAACACCGCTACTAGCCATCACAACAAGCTTGGGCTATCGCCGACGAAAGTTGAGCTGCTAGTCGTCCGAGCACCAAATAACCGTCTCATTATCGCTGAAAGTGTCGGCGCCCAGAACATTACTGCGCTGGCCGCCCGCGACCAAGCTCGCCCGCGCACCGATGCTTTCGTAGGCATGCTACCGCCGAAATTAGCACGGATGATGATAAATCTATCTGGCGAGACGAAACCTGGCCGCCTCTGGGACCCTTTTTGCGGTACTGGCACCGTTCTCCAAGAAGCGCGACTCAAAGGAATAAACGTCTACGGCAGCGACCTGAGCCAAAAAATGGTTGATTATGCCACAGAAAACATGCAGTGGCTTGATAATAAATACCAAATCAACCCCCAGTGGCAGGTCTTCCAAGCTGACGCTACCACTGTCAAGCTCAACGCCGTTCAAAAATCTGAAATCACCCGCATCGTCTGCGAAGCCTACCTCGGCCAGCCCTTCTCAGCCCCACCAAAGCCCGCCAAACTCACCGCAGTCCGCGGTAATTGCAATCATATCATCAGCCAATTTTTAGCAAACATCCGCCCGCAAATCAATCCGAGTACAACGCTAGTCGTCGCCGTGCCCGCCTGGCGCGACCATAGTGGTAAGTTCACGCATTTACCGC
>CAJPLU010000049.1 GCA_905371595.1 Candidatus Saccharimonadota bacterium | reverse complement strand
GTAGTAATCAATATCGACCGCGTGGCGCGTGTCGTCAAGGGCGGCCGCCGCTTCCGTTTCAAAGCGCTAGTCGTCGTCGGTAATCGCAAGAACAAGGTCGGCGTCGGCGTAGCCAAAGGCGCTGATGTCCAGGCAGCCATCGCCAAAGCTACCGCTATCGCCAAGAAACACCTGGTTACTATCCCGGTAGTCAACGAAACCATTCCGCACGATATGGAGGTCAAGCTTAGCGGCGCCCGCGTCCTCATCAAGCCAGCGGCACCTGGTACCGGTATTATTGCTGGCGGCGTGGTGCGCGCAGTTATCGGCGTGACTGGTATCCGCAACCTGCTGTCTAAGAGCTTAGGTAGCACCAACAAAGTCAATATTGCTTACGCAACTGTCGAAGCGCTGGCTGGCTTAGTTCCGCGCGAACAGTGGGTTAGCGCTGAGAAAAAAGCCGAAAAAGCAAAGGTAGCCGCCAAGGAGGAGAATTAATATGAAGTACAATCAGCTCCAAGTTTCGGCGAATAAAGACCGCAAGCGTGTTGGTCGCGGTATCGCTGCTGGCGGCGGCAAGACCGCTGGCCGCGGTACCAAAGGTCAAAATGCTCGCACTGGCAAAAAGCTTCGCAGCACATTCCAGGGCGGCCAGAACGGTATCGTTACCGCTATTCCAAAGGCGCGCGGCTTCAAAAGCTTGCGCATACCAGCTCAGGTGGTGTACAGCGACCGCTTGAATGATTTGAAAGGCAACGTCGACAACTTTACGCTATACGAAGCCGGCCTAATAACTACGCCGTTTCACAACGTCAAGGTGATTGCCCGCGGCGACTTGACTGCCAAGATTACTCTGCAAACGCAGGGCGCATCGCAAAGCGTGGTCGCTATGCTAGAGAAAGCTGGCGGCGCTTTCGAAAAAGCTGCCGTACCACCGCTGCCAAAATCTGCCAAGCAAGCCGAAGCAGACGACAGAGCTGCCTAGCCCAGCCGAATAAGATAGCTCGCAGCAGCTTGCAATCTCACAACGAAACGCTCTCTCTGGAGGGCGTTTTGCTATTATTAGCCCAATACTGTATACTGTGATAAGTTAATGAATTGTTAGTAGCTAGAGGGGCTAGATAATGAATTGGAGAATAATTTTCCGCTCACTGAAAAATAAAGATATGCAAAAGCGCTTGCTAATCGTCTTCGGGCTAATTGTAGCGTTTCGCTTCATGGCGCACGTACCAGTGCCGCTGGCTAATCCAACCGAGCTGCGCACCGTCATTCAAAGCGTTATTGGCAGCAGCGACTTTGGCGGATTTCTTAATCTCATGAGCGGCGGCGCGCTCAGCCAGATTAGTATTGTTCTGGTCGGCATGAGTCCATTCATCACTGCCAGTATCATCACGCAGCTACTCACCAAAGCAATCCCGAAGCTAGAAGAGCTGCATAACGACGGCGAATCAGGCCGCCGCAAAATCAACCAGTGGACACGCGTCGTTACTGTGCCGCTAGCTATCGTTCAATCTATCGCTTTTGTTTACATCCTACAGCAATCCGTCCTGGCGAATTCGTCAACCGGCACCACTGGCACCTCGATTTGGCAGTGGGCAATTTCGGTAACCGCTATGACTGCCGGCTCAATCTTGCTGATGTGGATCGGCGAGCTGATCACAGAACAAGGAATCGGCAATGGCATTTCGCTTATCATCTTCGCTGGTATTGTTAGCCAGCTACCGAACACTTTTGGTACGCTAATTAACTCGCTATTAAGCACCACCAAGGGCAAACTTAGCATCTTTGGCTGGTTTGATGTACCAGTCGATCCAACAACGTTCTGGCTACTGCTAATTCTTGGTACGGTCGGCTTGGTATTGCTATACTTCTTGGTCAAGATCAACGAAGCGCAGCGAGTCATTACCATCAACTATGCTAAGCGAGTCGCTGGCAACACTAGCTACGGCGGCGTTAAAAGTATTTTGCCGATCAAGTTGATCGCCGCTGGCGTTATTCCGGTGATTTTCGCGGTGGCCTTTCTCAGCCTACCGGCATTTGTCGGCCAAGTTATGCGCGCTATGCCTGGCGCCAACCACACTATCGCCAACAACCTAATCAAGTGGTTCCAAACGCCGACGGCAGCTAGCTTCAGCAACGGCGACTGGACGGTAGCGATTTATCCAATTTTGTACTTTGTGCTGGTTATTGCTTTCACTTATTTCTACACAGGTATCGTCTTTAACGCTAACGAAATTTCCGAAAATCTGCAAAAGCAAGGCGGCTTCATCGCCGGCATTCGGCCAGGCGCTCAAACCGAAGAATATTTAACGCGCACCGTTAACCGCTTGATTTTGTTTGGCTCAATCGCTCTTGGCATTATTGCTATCATGCCGTTCGCCATTGACTATATCTTTGCGCAACTCGGACTTAACGTTTCGAACTTGTCGATTGGCGGTACCGGACTGCTGATTGTAGTGACTGTCGGCCTCGAGACGCTGCGGCAAATCAATTCGCGCGCTTTGATGGTAACCTACGACGACTTCAGTATTGACGACCTCGACGACGGCCAAACAAAGAAAAATCGGCGCAAACTCCTGCGCCTGCGCCGAGCAGCATAATCTGCAATTTGCATTTTGAAGACACCTGCATCATAATGTATCTGTATAATCCTCTCTTTCCTGAAAATAGAGAGGATTTAAAGCCCCGGTCCCGATCGGTTGAACTATATCCCGGTCGGGACTGGGCCCTATCTTTTTTGAAATTATATTCTACAAAATCGCCAAAATGCATTTACAAATGATGTAAAATCCGCTATAATGGTTAGCTGTATATCTATGGCGAGTCAAAAGGAAGTCATCAAATTGCGCGGCAAGGTAGTGGAAGCACTGCCTAATACTCAATTTGTTGTCGAACTAGAGAACAGCCTAACAATTATCGCTTACATCAGCGGCAAGATGCGTAAGCACTACATCCGCTTGGTCCCAGGCGATAACGTGGAAGTCGAGTTGAGTCCTTACGATCTCACGAAGGGTAGAATCGTCTTCCGCGCACGCGATTAATAACGCAGAGCTGCTCCTGATATCAAGCATCTCTCATTAAAAAACAGGTTTTTCCTGTAGAAAGTTGTACGCTCATGAAAGTTAAACCGAGTGTCAAGAAGAGAGGTCCGGGTGATCAATTTGTTCGCCGCGGAGGCCGTCTCTACGTCATCAACAAGAAAAACCCTAAGCATAAACAAAGGCAGGGTTAAGCATGGCTCGAATTGCTGGGGTAGTCATCCCAAGTGACAAGCAGGTACAAATCGCCCTTACCTATATCTATGGTATTGGGCCGAAGTACTCTCGAGACATCCTTGCGGCGGCTAAAATCAAGCCGACCACTCGGGTGAAAGATCTCACCGAGGCTGAAGAGCAGAAACTTCGCGACATTATCGACAAGGATTATGTCACCGAAGGCGATCTGCAGCGCCTGGTGAC
>CAJPLU010000048.1 GCA_905371595.1 Candidatus Saccharimonadota bacterium | reverse complement strand
CACCTACACCTACACCTACACCGACTCCGTCACCAACCGTCCCGGTAGCAGCTGGCAAATATAATCGCTTGGCTTTTGAAGATGATTTTGACTCAATCAGCACCATCGACACCGGCAATACTGGCGCGCCAGGCTTCAAGTGGTACCCAGCGGGCGTACACAAATGGGGTAAGCCCGATACCCAGCCCAACGAGTATTCCGTGAATAATTCGGTGCTGCGTATTGCTCCGACGCACAGTACTTACAACCGTAATTTCATGACGCGCGACCCGAATACGTATGCAGGACAGTCGTTTGAACATGGCTATTACGAAGTGCGGATGCGCGTTGACGCTAATGGCGTACGCAATGTGCCGCCGGAAAATTCTTCATGGCCGGCATTTTGGGCGCAATCGCATTCCAGGCATCGCAATAACGCCATACCGTCTGCTGAACTTGATATGGTTGAAATCATGCGGCCGGGCGAGATGTTAGGGTCGGCATGGGCGTATTATGATTCAATGGATCAAACTAAAATTATACGCAACCGAGGACATTATACTTCGCAGTCAGGGCTAGATGTGTCGCAATGGCATACATACGGATGTTTATGGACTACCGAAAGAATTGAGTGGTATATCGATGGTAAATTAACTATACGCTACTATTGGGGTGCTACCCGCGATCAGCTGGCGCCGAATGATCCTCGGCAAGATCCGGTGACGCAAGCCGGCGGTCCGTCGCCAATTAGTAACCCGCTCGCGATATTTGATTCAGAGACAGCGATGGATGTCATATTAGGCACGGGCAAAACCTGGCCGATGGAAGTTGACTGGGTTCGGATTTGGCAGCTGCCGCAGTAAACTGCCTTTTTGACGTGGAATTCACGGTGGTAGTCGCTTGTTGCACTTTTGGCTAATTGTCTATAAAATAAGGGCTATCAGCAAGCAGGAGGTTGTAATGAAAAATTGGAAAATTCCAGCAATTATCGGCGGCGTGGTGCTGCTGCTAATAATGATAGTCGCTGGATCTTATAACGGCATGGTGGCTAGCCGCGAGTCTGTTAATACGGCATGGAGTAAGGTTGAGTCGCAATATCAACGGCGCAGCGACTTAATTCCTAATCTCGTGAACACCGTCAAGGGTGCGGCTAATTTCGAGCAAGAGACATTAACGAAGGTAGTCGAGGCGCGCGCTAAAGCTACGCAAATTAAAGTCGATGCTAATAATCCAGATGATATAGCCAAATTCCAGCAGGCTCAAAGTGAGGTTAGCTCGTCGCTTAGCCGGCTGTTGGCGGTCGCTGAAAATTATCCGCAGCTCAAAGCAACGGAAAACTTCAAAGACTTGCAATCGCAGTTAGAAGGTACAGAAAATCGTATAACGGTGGCGCGCAATGACTTTAATGATGTAGCTAAATCATATAACACGAAGATCAAGTCGTTTCCGACAAATTTGTTAGCGGGCATGTTCGGTTTTAAGGAACGACCGTATTTTGAATCGGATGCTGGTGTTAATAAAGCTCCGTCGGTTGATTTCAACGCAGCAAATTCAACCAAACAAGAAAACTAGATATGCGTTGGCGAAGCTCTGTTATTAATTTAGTTGGATTGTTGTCATTG
Organism: Candidatus Saccharimonadota bacterium; assembly: GCA_905371595.1. GTDB lineage: Bacteria > Patescibacteriota > Saccharimonadia > Saccharimonadales > Saccharimonadaceae > Saccharimonas. The sequence continues at coordinate 1,839 of CAJPLU010000048.1, read as the reverse complement.
GCAGTGTTATTTGGCTGCCTGTTTAATAATACAGCTTTCGCTAAACTAGAAGTGCCAGCTGCGCCGCCGCTTGAACGTCCTATAATTGACCAGACGGAAAGTTTGGCAAATGAAGACATTGACCGCATTGCGCAGCTGATTAATGCTGAGCGCCAGAAAAAGTCATTCCAAATCGGCGTGTTGATGATTCCGACGCTTGGCAGTGATGATAGTCTAGAGGAATATAGTCTCAAAGTAGCTCGCCAATGGGGTATCGGCGACAAGAAAAAGAGTAATGGCGTATTGCTGCTTATTGCCAAGAATGACCGTAAAATGCGAATCGAGGTCGGCAATGGTATGGAAAGTTCGTTAACCGATGCGCGAGCTAGCCAAATTATCCGTAACACAATTGCGCCAAAGTTTCGCAGCGGTGATTATGCTGGCGGCGTTGAGGCGGGCGTCAAGCGAATTATTGATGCAGCAGAGGGCAGGAATCTATCTGACAGTGATATGGATGGAGAGTCAATTGTTTCAATGCTATTTATCGTTATTTTTATAACTATCATAGTAATAGCTATCCTGAAAGGCAATGGGAGTAATGGTCGCCGTCGGCGGTATTGGTGGCTTGCTGGAGGTTCAGATAGCGGCTCGTCAGGCAACAGCTCTTCTGGCGGTAGTTTTGGCGGCGGCGGATTCTCGGGCGGCGGCGCCAGCGGCGGTTGGTAAAACTAGAACTTGCGTATATAATTCTAATCATGCATAAAGTTTTAAAGATAATTTTAGCTGTGTTTATCGTGGCGTCTGTTGAAGGCTCGCTTGTCAGTGCGGTCAGTTATGTGAATCAAACCGACATTGATGTAATTGCCGCCTCTAATAAGGCTTACTCAGATTTTATAGAAGTAATAAACGACGAGAAATCCGTAGCTAATGGTGCGGCTCTTGCTCAGGCTGCCGCCGCATCGTCGGCATTCAATAATGTTGCAAGTCATACTTTTTCTTCTAAGCTAGGTATCAAATATGTCAAAAAGTCAGCGGAAGTTAAAAAGTGTGCCAGAGAAATCAAGGATTTGCTTGATAGGGTTGCTGTTGTTTTGCGCGAAAGAGACTATAATGCTGTAAACCAATATTTGGAACAAACCCATAACTCTGTCAAAAAATATTCTGCAGCTGTAGAAGAAGTGAATAAGGCTGCTAGCGAGTCCAATTTGTATGCGGGATGTCTTTTCTTACTGACAACAATTGCTGCAGCGGCTATGGTAATTGGATCTTTTATCTGGTTTGCTATAGGTCGTAGCAAGCGGTTAAACCATAGTCTTCTAGAGGCGCGTAAAGCAGTTGCTCTTTCGTCGCTGACTCCGCTAGCTGGAGCCGTCATCCTGTATACCACATTTATACTTACTGGCAGCACTAACAGTGCTGACGGTATTTACATTGTTGCTAACGTGCTAATCTTGATCGGTTTAGCATCTTACGTAAGTTCGATTATAAAATATATTAAGCTAAATGATAACACGCCAACGGCATTGCCAGCTCATTCAACTACTAAAAATAGACGTTAATGTAAAATTTAAATTAGCACTCTTGACACGGGAGTGCTAATTATTTATACTGAAATAGTTGGCACTCGCGGACAAAGAGTGCTAAAATGAATATAAGAAAACCAGATGTGATCATAACAAGAAAGGGGAATCATATGGGTAAAATTATCGGAATCGACCTCGGTACGACCAACAGCGCATTTGCGTACATGCTGGCCGGCAAGCCAGAAGTTATCGCCAATGCCGAAGGTAACCGTACCACGCCATCAGTGGTGGCGATTAACAAAAAGGGTGAGCGCTTGGTTGGGCAAGTGGCGCAGCG
>CAJPLU010000047.1 GCA_905371595.1 Candidatus Saccharimonadota bacterium | reverse complement strand
CTAGTCAACTCTGGGAAACGACTATGAACCCGGAAAATCGAGTGCTGGTGCAGGTCAAGCTTGAGGATGCCGAGCGCGCTGATGCTATCTTTACGAAGTTAATGGGCGATGATGTCGAAGTGCGCAAGAATTTTATTCAAGCTAATGCTAATAAAGTCAGTCTTGATGAGCTAGATGTGTAAATGGACGAGAAGAAGGATAGGAATATGAAACCAGAGTCAAAAAAACCAGTCGAAGGCGAGATTATCAAGCAGACTAACGACGTTAGCCATTCAAAGTCTGTCGAAATTCGAACAGTAGAAGATGTTATGGAGGATAGTTTTATCCGGTATTCAATGTCGGTCATAGTCGATCGTGCTTTGCCAGATGTACGCGATGGCATGAAGCCGGTTCATCGCCGTATTGTGTACGTAATGGACAAAATGGGTATCGGGCCGACGGCTAAGACCGTGAAAAGTGCGCAGATTGTCGGTGAAGTGATGGGTAAATACCATCCGCACGGCGACAGCTCGATTTATGATGCGATGGTGCGTATGGCTCAAGATTGGGTGGAGCGCTATCCGTTGGTTCAGGGCCAAGGTAACTTTGGTTCAATGGACGGCGACCCGCCGGCAGCTATGCGTTATACCGAAGCAAAGATGACTCGGGTATCAGAGTCGCTTTTGGCAGATATTGATAAAGAGACGGTTGATTTTCGCGATACATATGACTCTACGCGCCAAGAACCGATTGTTTTGCCTGCTAAATTGCCGAATTTACTATTGAATGGGCAAGTTGGTATTGCTGTTGGTATGGCAACTAATATTCCGACGCATAATCTAGGCGAGGTGGTTGATGCAACGGTTACACTGATTGATAATCCAGAAGCAACGCTTGATGACCTTATGAAGTGTATCAAGGGGCCAGATTTCCCAACTGGCGCGGTGGTTTATGGCGGTGCGCCGATGCGCCAAGCTTATGCGACCGGCCGCGGCAGTGTGACGATACGGGCGGTGGCAAACATTGAAGAAACCAAACGCGGCCGTCATCAAATTATAGTTTCTGAGATGCCTTATGGCGTGAATAAAGCAACGCTTATCGAAAAAATTGCCGATTTGGTGCACGAGAAAAAGATTACGGCGATTAGCGCTTTGCGCGATGAGTCGGCTCGCGGTAATGTGCGAGTAGTTATTGAGCTCAAAAAAGACTCTTATCCGAAGAAAGTACTAAACCAATTATACAAATTGACGGCGTTACAGACTAACTTCCATTACAATATGCTAGCTTTGGTGCCGAGTGCTGACGATGCGACACGTCTGCAGCCGCGCGTTTTGGGTTTGCATGATATTCTGAATGAGTTTATCAAACATCGCCGCCAAGTGGTACGCCGCCGCACAGAGTACGAGCTACGCAAGGCTAAGGAGCGAGCGCATATTCTGGAAGGTTACAAAATTGCACTGGACAATATCGACGAGGTAATTAGAATCATCCGGGCTAGCAAGACGCAAGATGAAGCCGAAAAGGCGCTCATCGAAAAGTTCTCGCTGAGCGTTATCCAGGCCAAGGCGATTCTGGCAATGCAATTGCGCCGGCTGACGGGTCTAGAACGCGAAGCTATCGAGAATGAGCTAGCTGAGTTAATGAAAAAGATTGCGTATTTTGAAAAAGTTTTAGCTGACGAAAACGAAATCCTTCGCATCATCAAAGAGGAGTTGCTAGAAATTAAAGATAAATATGGCGATGACCGTTGTAGTAAAATTATCAACACCGAAGTCGGTAAGTTTAGCGATGAAGAACTAATCCCAGAAGAGGATACTGTTGTACTGTTGACAACGGAAAATTACATCAAGCGCACCTTGGCCAGCGATTATCGCCGTCAAAACCGCGGCGGCAAGGGTAAACGCGGTATGACCACTAAAGAAGAAGACGTTATTGATCAGCTAGTACCAGCTGGAACACATGATTGGCTGTTGTTTTTCACAAACAGGGGTAGAGTGTTTCGTCTGAAGGCCTATGAAGTGCCGGCAGCTAGCTTAGCGGCGAAGGGTGTAGCAGCGGTCAATTTATTGCAGCTGCAACCAGAGGAAAAAATTACTTCAATTATCAATCTAGCTAAAGATGTAAATGTTGATGAAGGTTACCTATTTATGGCGACGACCAAGGGTACAGTCAAGAAGACAGCGATTGCTGACTATTCAAATATTCGCACCAATGGTTTAATTGCTATTAATTTGGATGAAGGCGATGAGTTGCGTTGGATCAAGCAAACTACCGGCAAGAACGATGTGATTATCTCGACTTCAGCTGGACAAGCGGTTCGCTTTAGCGAGGAGGAGTGTCGTCCGATGGGACGTGCTGCTCGCGGTGTGCGTGGTGTGCGACTACGAACGGACGATAGTGTTGTAGGTATGGATATTGTAACTTCAGCTGATCAAAAATTGCTAGTGATGAGCGCAAATGGGTTCGGCAAAGTAACCAAGGTAGCTAATTTCCCGAGTCACCGCCGCGGCGGCGTTGGTGTGAAGGCCGCTGTTGTTACGGCAAAAACTGGTCCGATAGTTGCTGTTCAAACGCTTGAGAAGGATGCGATTGAGGCAATTATGATTAGTCAAAATGGACAGACTATCCGAGTGTCGCTTGACGATATTCCAGCACTTGGCCGTACTACTCAGGGTGTTCGAGTGATGCGTATTAATGACGGAGATACAGTTTCGTCAATGGGGATTATACGTGATACAGACGAAGGAGAAAAATAGCGGATGGTAGTATCCCCTTATATAATAGCTTTTGCTGTCGGTTGGGCTATGGCGCAGTGCGGTAAGTATGTCGTTGCTGCTATTAAGATGCGTACCTTGAAAGTGTTTGATCATCTGTACATATCGGGAAATATGCCAAGCGCTCATAGTGCTACGATGATGTCGCTAGTATCGATTATCGGTTTGAAAGACGGAGTCGGCAGTGGTTTGTTTGGTTTGGCATTAGCTCTAGCAGCGATTGTGATGTACGACGCATTGATGGTACGGCGATCTGTTGGCGAGCAGGGCGAGGCTATCAAGCAAGTTATTGATATCTCGAAATTTGATGTATCGAAGCCGCGTAGCGCTAAGGGACATACCCCTTTGGAAGTGGTAGTCGGTGCTGTAATTGGCTTACTAGCGGGTATCGTTGTATTTTTAGCTACAAAAAACTAGCGATAGGGTGTTGACTTGATTAGGTTAGAGCGCTACAATAGTGAACAGTCTGGTTGCGAGAGGTAAGCTTACAAATTGCATCTTAGCAGTCAGGTTAAGTAATTTAACAATTTGATTGTGCAATTATCATCGTCAGTCTATTTTTGAGTAGACGCTTCAAATGAAGCATCTTTATGGAGAGTTTGATCCTGGCTCAGGATGAACGCTGGCGGCGTGCCTAACACATGCAAGTCGAGCGGCAGCGCGAGTAGTTTACTACTTGGCGGCGAGCGGCGGACGGCTGAGTAACGCGTGGGAATTTGCCCCAAAGTGAGGAATAACTGCCCGAAAGGGTGGCTAATGCCGCATATGATCTTCGGATTAAAGGATTTATCCGCTTTGGGAGAAGCCCGCGTCGGATTAGGTAGTTGGTGAGGTAATGGCTCACCAAGCCGACGATCCGTAGCTGGTCTGAGAGGATGACCAGCCAGACTGGAACTGAGACACGGTCCAGACTCCTACGGGAGGCAGCAGTGAGGAATCTTCCA
>CAJPLU010000046.1 GCA_905371595.1 Candidatus Saccharimonadota bacterium | reverse complement strand
GCTCAAATACTTGTCATCATTTTGGCGCCAGCTTCGTTCTTTAGTTCGTTAGCCTTTTTCTTGAGATCGGCACGGGTTTCTTTGCCTGACTTCGGCGCTGTTAGGACGCCAGCGACTACTCCGGCAACTGCGCCAAAGAGCGCCCCCAAAACAAATTTACGTTTTGACATAATTAGTCCTCCTTATTTTTATGTTTTTTAGTTTTGTACATCATCGATTTGATGATCTTGGCGATTGCTGCCGGCGCCACCATAGCAGCCGCGCTATTGGCGACCGACTCTACCTTGAGGGCAGTGCGCTCGGCTGCACAAGCCACCCGTTTGATTTGGCGGGAGATCTGGATTAGCTTGATCGTCAAGATAATTGCCAACAGCAAGAACAACGCCAAAGCTGCCGCCAAAATGATGACAAGTATTTGAGCCCATTCCATCAATATTTGCGCTCCTTTTTGTTTATTTTAATACTGCTTTTTGCAGTTATACTCTCATTATACCACGTTCTGTCAAAAAAAGCTAGTGCTTTTAGCGATTTTCGTCGTTAATTCGCGATTGTAAGAACTGCCGTAGCGCTGGGCCGAGTTTTTGATGTTTCAATCCGAAATCAACCACGGTTTTGATGTATTCCAATTTATCGCCGGTATCATAATATGTGCCGTTGGTGATTTCTACGCCGTAAAAATCAAATCCGTCGTCGATCATCTCTTGCATAATCGGCTGGACAGTGAATTCGCCGCGGCCACCAAAGTCATCGCGAGCCCGCTCGAGATAGCCGAAGAACTCGCCCGGTAGCAAATAGCTACTGACACTTGCCAAGTCGGACGGCGCGTTAGCTTTACCAGGTTTTTCAACGATATTAGTCATTTTAATGACGCCGTCTTTGACTTGCTGGCCGTTAACTACGCCGTAACGATCGAATTCGGCGTCTTCGACAATTTTCTTACACGACAAGATTGCCCCATCGAGTTGCTGCGACGCCTCAATCATTTGGCGAAAACGACTCGGGCTAGCCTCGATGAAGTCGTCAGCAAACGTGTAAATCACCGACTCGCCTGGCATAATCAAATGTGAAGCGCAAGTCAGCGGCGTAGCGTTGCCGTACGGACCTTTCTGGCGGATGTAGACAAAGTTGGCCATCTCGGACAGGCGCTGGACGACATCGATAAGCGGCTGCTTTTTGGCGCCGCCAGCACGCAGATTGGCGAGCAGTTCTTCGTTTGGCGTATCAAAATGGTCTTCGATCGCCCGCTTATTGGCGCTACCGATGATAATAATATCCTTAATGCCAGCCTCGACCAATTCCTCGACGACATATTGAATAATCGGCTTGTCGATTAGCGGCAGCATTTCCTTAGGCATGGCTTTGGTTTGCGGCAAAAACCGGGTGCCGAAACCAGCGGCAGCGATGATAGCTTTGGTCGGTTTTTTCATAATCTAACTCCTATTCTCTCCTATTTCTGAAGTGTCGAACCTTATAATTTTTCGCGGATTAATTTCTGGGCGAGGCTCGGGTTAGCTTGGCCTTTGGAACGCTTCATCACTTGACCGACGAGGTAACCAATGGCCTTGTCTTTACCGGCTTTAATGTCGGCAATGGAAGCCGCCGAGACCGGATCGCTCAATACTTCGTCAACGATGGCAGCGATGGCTGATTCGTCGGATACCTGTAGCAAGTGTTCTTTTTCAGCAAATTCACGCGGATCGTCAGTCCTATTCAAAATCACCGCACCAAACACCTCCTTTGCAGCCGTACTTGAGAGTTCTCCATGATCAACCAAATCAGACAACTTAATAAGACCTTCTACATTAGGCATCATATCAGACACATCAATCGCGTCATAATCACCCCACTCTACGGTTTCTGTGGTATTGACTGACGCAAACCAATTCGCTATTCGCCTAGCAGCAGAAACACCTCTACTGTCAAGCGCACTAAGAACTGCATCAGCATATGGCTTAAAGTTCATAATAGTATAGACAACAGATTTATCAACATTCAGCACGCTTAATTTTTCACGATATTCACCTGGCAACATCGGCACCTCAGCCTGAATCCGCGCGATTTCCTCATCACTCAGCACCACTGGCGGAATGTCCGGATCGGGCATGTAGCGATAATCCTGGGCATCTTCTTTCGAACGCTGCGAGGTAGTAATTTGTTTGTCATCGCTCCAGCCGCGGGTTTCCTGGACAACCGACTCGCCACTTTCCAGCAAGTCAACTTGGCGCTTGAACTCGTATTCAGCGGCACGCTCGACGCTGCGGAACGAATTGAGATTCTTTACTTCCGCGCGTTTGCCAAGCTCGGTCGCGCCTTTCTTGGCCACCGAAATATTGACATCAAAACGCATGTTGCCGTGGTATAAATCGCCGTGCGTGACGCCAGCATACACCATTAATTTGTGCAGTTCCGAGGCGTACGCTTTAGCCTCCTCGGCAGAATGCATGTCCGGCTCAGAAACAATTTCGATCAGCGGCGTACCGGCACGGTTGAGGTCAACCAGCGAATAGCCGTCGTGGTGTGTCAACTTGCCAGCATCCTCTTCCATGTGCGCGTGGTGAATCCGCACTCGTTTGAGCGAGCCGTCTTCCAGCGGCGCATCGACATAGCCAGCCAAAATAATCGGCTGGTACATCTGCGAGGTCTGATAGCCCTTTGGTAGGTCAGGATAGAAATAGTGCTTGCGATCAAACCGGCTAACGCGGGCAATTGGCGCATTCAACGCTTTACCGGCGCGCACCGCCAGCTCAACAGCGTGCTTGTTGAGCACCGGCAGCATTCCTGGCAGACCAAAGTCAATCTCGTGCGTTTTACTGTTCGGCTCAGCATTACGAGCGTCATTATCAGCCGGGCTAAACAGCTTGGTTTTGGTCGCCAGCTGGACATGGCACTCAATACCAATGGTCATTTCATATTGTTGTAAAATTTCGTCAGATACTGCCATTAGATTGCTCCTAAATCTTTCAATGCTTGTTTGTAAGCGGCCAGAGCGCGGCGCGCAATATCATAATTTATCTTGACATCAGCTTCGTGCGCGATATGGTTGCGAATTTTGTGCGCGCCCCAGATATGGTTAGCGTTCGACCAAACCTTACCAGCGGCTTTCATGCGCTCGCCCATCGTCTCGCCCTTGTAGTGGCTATCGCGCAAGGCTTTGTCAACAAGCTTATCAGCGTTGAGGATAGCTAGCTGCCAGCTAGGAGCACTTTCTTTGTCGAGACTATTTTCGATCGCCAGCCAGCGGGCGCGGAATTTTTCGACTTTGAGCTTCGGCGAACGCTTGCTAGCAAAGGCAATAAAAACTGCGCCGACAATCGCCAAAATCAGTACCGCGATCAAAATGAACCACGTTGCGAAATTATTATTCATTTTCGCCCTCCATATCGCCTGCCAGCGCGATCAACTTAGCGTCGGATTTCATTGGGCCGACTAACTGCGCGCCGATCGGTAGGCCGCTAGAACTACTACCTGCCGGTATACTGATCGCTGGCAAACCTGCCAAGCTCGGCGGCACCGTCATGACATCCGCCAAGTACATCTTGACTGGATCGCTAGTGTTTTCACCCAGGCCAAACGCTGGCGTCGGCGCGGTTGGCAGTAGCAAGAAATCGTACTTCTCAAACAGTTTGTTGAATTCGTTAATCAGAACAGTGCGCGCCTTTTGAGCCTTCAGATAATAAGCATCGAAAAAGCCGCTAGATAGTACGTAGCTGCCGATCATGATGCGGCGTTTGTTCTCAGTCATGAAGCCTTCGTTACGGC
>CAJPLU010000045.1 GCA_905371595.1 Candidatus Saccharimonadota bacterium | reverse complement strand
CCTGCCAATGTTCAGGGTCAACAAAATATTCAATCTCCATCTGCTCAAACTCGCGAGAGCGGAAGACGAAGTCGCGCGGCGCAATTTCATTACGAAACGCCTTGCCCTGCTGAGCGATACCAAACGGTAGATTAGGATAAAAACTGTCAACGACGTTTTTGAAATTAGTAAAAATTCCCTGAGCGGTTTCCGGGCGAAGATAAGAAATACTGTCATCGCTCTCGGTGGCGCCAACATGCGTTTTGAACATCATATTGAAGGTGCGCGACTTGCTTAGCGGATTGCCATCAGGACTTTTGATGCCTTTCTCAGCAATTACCACATCCATCTGTTCCATGGTCATGCCATCGGCGTCAACGCCATTATCCTTGAGGATATGATCGGTGCGAAAACGGCGGTGATTGACCGTATCTTCACACAGCGGATCGACGAAAGTATCCACATGCCCACTCGCCTGCCAGACCTTCTGATTCATCAAAATTGCCGCATCCACGCCGTACATGTCGTCGCGCTCGTCAACAAACCGGCGCCACCACAAGTTCATGATATTGCGCTTCAGCTGCACTCCCAGCGGACCGTAATCCCAAGTGCCAGAAAGACCACCATACACATCCGAACCTTGATAAATAAAGCCGCGGCGCTTGCACAGGCTAATAATTGCTTCCATTTTTGCTTGACTCACAAGAAGTCTCCTTTCTCCTCTCTACGTTGGTGAGCGCGAGTATTTAACTCTTTACGTTTTAGTATAACACGCTTTGGTTTTTGATGACTTCACTGCAATACGGACAATTCAACAACTAAACGCCCGCATGTTGGCGAGCCAATAACCAGCAACCCGGCAGTATCTGCTCGACCCCGCCAATTTGCGCCACCAGACGCAATGATTTATTCGCTGCTAAGCGCAAAAACTTAATATGATCAGCAGTAAGCTCTCCTTGTTCGCTTAACCGCAAGCCTCGTTCAATCGAATCGTACATGTAGCGCTTTTGGCGATCAAGCGGCTGGCCAGTAACATCGTTCACTAAACTCAGCTCATAGCCGGTTAGCTCGGCGTAGCGCAAGTAAAACCATACTTGCACCAACTGCAAAGAAACCACATCACCCAAGCCTGCCAGCGTCTCGCTCAGCACTTCAAACCATTCTGGGATATCGACGTCGCGACTGGCGCGTTCAACCAGTTTGATACATTCATAACCAAATTGCAAGCGGTCATAATCCTGCAAAATCTGGCGGTAAAAACGATCAAGCCGCGCCTGCGTAATCGTATACAGGCTACCTTTACCGCGGCGCAACACTACATCGCTAACCGTAAACAGCTCGATGCCGCCCGCCAAGCGGCTTTTCTCGCGCCGTACGCCGCGCGCTATAGCACTGCGTTGCCCTAGCGGTGTTAGTAATGTCAAAATGCGATCTGCCTCGCCGTAATTCGTCCGGCGCAGCACTATCGCTTTAGTACGTTCAATAGCAGTCATGCTGCCACCTCTCGCACCGCTTTGGCAACATCATCTGGATACATTGATACTTTATCTAATAATAATCGCACGCCGTACGGCCGCAACTGCTCGAGAGTGATGTCATTTGCACTTGTTGTACACACGACAACAGGAATGCGGCCTAGATCGTCATACGATTGCAACTCGTGCAGCAGCACTAAACCATTTGGGCCCGGCATGAATAAATCAAGAATAATCACCGCGGGTCGAAAACTATCTATCAAATCAAGCGCTTCTATGGCATTTAGAGCACTCTGTACTACCATACCGTTGTGCTCGAGACGCCGTGTAAACAGCTTCGCTAGCCACTCGTCATCATCAATTACTAGCACGCGCGTCATAATAGCCTCAACTGTGTCGACGCTGGTACATCAACATAAAAAGTTGCGCCATCGCGGTGACGGATAACACCAATTTGTGCGCCAATCGCTAAAGCAAACTCATTAGCGATAAACATGCCCAGCCCGCTGCTACCTGGACGATTATGCAGCGGCAGCGGCTCGCGTAAACCCTGGCGCAACGCCCGCCAAGCTCGCGCTGGAATTGCCGGTCCAAAATCGCGTACCCCAATCCGTACCCGCTGATTACTGTCGGTAGCCCGCACCGAGATCGCTACCGACGAATCATCAGCGCTATAGTGTAGTGCGTTATCAGCAAAGTTAGCAACGATTCGCCGCAATAAATCACGATTTGCCACCATTAGCCGCTGACGAGATTTTACCTGGGTTTTTAGAGATTTATTATGAGCACGATACAGCGGTTGAAGTTCGCTCATCACTTCGTTGCAAAGGCCAGCCGCATCAATCGCTTCTAACGTGAATAAGGCGTTTTCTAGGCGGCGGGCTTTGGTTAAATCTGTCGTCAAGCGCAGCGCCCTTTCGGCCGTCAGCGTGATCCGCTGCGCCAAGACAGCCCGCTCAAGCGCCGTATACTCCCCTGACTCTAGCTCAATCGCCAACTGGCGAATCAGAGCAAGCGGCGCTTTCAGTTCATGCGCCGCTACCACAAACGACGGTGAATCTGCCCACAAACCAGCCTGCGCCTTACCCTCCTGCATACACCTAGTTTAGCATGCTGCAACAGGCTGTTCTAGCACAAGCAAAACGCTTATTCGTTGAATTTGAGAGTCTTCAGCAGCTTCTCGTAGTCAGCGGTGAAAACATCGCCGTCAGTACGCATCGTCAGTGTACGATCGCGCATCTTCAACAGTACTGCCGTACCGTAAGTGTCCTTGTCGAAATTACCGACCAGCTTGGTGCCTGTATGCTTACCATCGTTGTAAACGCTCGACTTCAGGTCGCCTCTTTTAATTAACGGATCGTAAGTAGACACAGATTTGTCATAAGTCTTTTGCTCAATCGTTATCCTCAGGGCAATCTTCGACTCTCTGGTAATTGGCGGGATTGTCACTGGGTTCAAATAGGCTTCATAAGTCACACCGCCGCCTTTGCTGATATCGGTTGCCTGATAAGCACTCCAAGTCTTGGGATATTCAAACGTCAAGGCGCCGTAATCCGACGGCCCGTTAAACTGTCGATTCGGCTCTTTCTCGCGCTTTTCGAAGTCGCTCTCTAGCTTCTCGCTATTCTCTTTGACAGCCTGAGCTTTAGCTGTCTCGATTTTCTCGTCGACGTTCTCTTTTTGGTCGAGATATTGCATATATGACCAAATACTAAAACCGCCAAACCCCAGCACCAACACTACCAATACCGCAATAGCGACAATACTGCCAGTGATAGCGCCTTTTTCTGTATGATGCCTACTCTTCATGCTTACGATTATACTTTGTCGAGGCTAAATATGCAAAGGTTTAACTTTGCGGCTGCAGCAAATAGAGATTATGCGCGCCCGCGGTCTTATGCAAAGCAAGTCCGGCCGCCTCAAAACCGTAGCTCAGCAGCCAAATATCATGTCCAAGGCGGTTAGTTTCATGCTGTAAATATTGAACCATCTTGGCGATATCACGACCGTCACCAAAAAGATAGACGACCGTCGTCTCGTCTGGCAGCGGTGTGCGCCAAAAATTAGCTAGCCGCACCGAAATATTCTCGTCGTGCCGCGATAACCAGCGCGAAATTAGTACTAGCAGCGGTTGTAGTTCGTAACCAATCGCCCGCGCGCCGCGGCGGCTCGCTTCACGCAACACCACGCCGTCGCCCGAGCCAATATCAACCAGCACATCGGTTTTTTTGAGCTGATATAGCTCGTTAAAGGCCCTTTGCAGGTCGCGGCGCCGCGACGGCACATACGGCGCGCCCGTGAAAGCGACAAAGCCAAACAGCAGCACCACGGCCGCAATGGCGGCGAAAATCACGCGAATTTTTCCTTGAGGACGGTAAT
>CAJPLU010000044.1 GCA_905371595.1 Candidatus Saccharimonadota bacterium | reverse complement strand
TCTTTGTCAATCGAGATAATTTTAGCTTCAACCGACTGGCCGACTTTAACGTAATCATTCGGATTGCCAACGCGCTCCCAACTGATTTCTGAAATATGAATCAGCCCCTCGATACCATCAACGTTAACGAACGCGCCAAAGTCGACAACGCCCGTGACTACACCTTTGACCGTATCGCCGACTTTCAGCGTAGCAAAACGTGCTGCCAAGCCGTCTTTGATAGCCTCTTTCTCGGAGAAAATCAATTTGTTAGTCTTGCGGTCGCAATCTAGAATGCGCACTTTCATCGGCCGGCTGACCAGAGCGTTCAAGCGGGCGAGAATTTCGTCCTTGTCGGCGCTGCCAACGCGCGGATAATGCTCGGCGCTCAGCTGCGATACCGGCAAGAAGCCGCGTACACCCTCGTACTCGACCAGCAATCCGCCGCGGTTAGCGTCGTACGGCGTAATCTCGACAATTTCAGCAGCATCAAAGTGAGCTTGAATTTCTTCCCAGCCGCGGTCTTTGGCTGCCTTGCGCAAACTCAGCAGGCTGTAGCCGTTATCAAGTTCTGAATCAATCACGCTTGCCGACACTTCGTCGCCGACATTCAATTGGCGGCCGAAACCGACCTCGCGGCGCGGTACGTAACCAATTCCTTGCGCGCCCAAATCTACTAATACTTCGTGTTTTCGCACGCTTAAAACGTGCCCAGTCACCATCTCGCCAGCAACTAGCTGTTTCGCATTGTCGCCCGCCAAGAGGTCGTCCATCGTAATCGTGGCCTTTGCCATAAATACGTCATCAGCAGATACCCTAGGTTCGGGTAAACTCTGCCAATTCTCCTTTCTTAAATTTAATATTTCTCGAGCAACACAAAACAATGCGCACTCAGCCACTTACCAGTATACCTTATCCGAACTCTAATGTCTAGATGAGGCGGCGCGATTTGACGTAAGCAACCCCCAGCCCCAGCAAGCCGGCGCCAGCTACAACCGCTAGCATATCGTCAACCGGACCAGTCTTCGGCAAGCTGCTGGCTTCATGGCCAGTTTTCGGCAGCTTGTTGTTAATAGCAGCAGACGAACCTGTTGCCGAGTTATTAGAGCCGCCAGAAACAGTGCTAGAAGCGCTGGAATTGGAGTTGGAATTGGAAGCCGGAGTCGAATTATTAGAATTGCTGCTAGTAGAGGCGCTCGATGTGTCCGACGCGCTTTTTTGGTCGCTCTGGCTGGCCGCACCAGCGTTAGATTTCTGTGCTGGATCCGAACTGTTGTTACTTTTGTTCTTGTCTTCTTGCTTTTTCAATGTATCAGCAAGCGAGTCTTTTTTCTTCTCGTCTTCCTTAGGCTTATTAGCTTCAGTATTGCTCTGGTTTGTATCTTTTTTTGGCGCTGGCGCAGTGTTACTGCTTTGCTCGTTTTGAGTTTTTTGGTCGTTTTTGGCAGTTTCAGATTGAGACGTTTGTGCCGTTTGCTGCGTATCTGTCGAATTCAATTCGCCCGAATGGCGCACCATGTACACGCCGCCAACAAACGCCGCTGCTAGCGCCGTCCCCACCAGCACAAAACCAATCACTGAACCTTTCTCGCTACGATGTGCCACTTTACTGTTATCCTCTCATAATTACCTTACTTTTCTATATTATACACCTTTTCTGCAATAATATCAACTATACGCTATACTATCGTCTGTGATACGATAGATTCATGATAGTAACAATCGATACTGGCGGGACAAAGACGCTCGTCACCTCTTTTGCCGATAACGGGCACATGGGCAAACCGCTTAAATTTCCCACTCCCAAGGAGCCAAAAGCTTATGTCGCTGAACTAAAACGCGTAGTCCGCGAACGCTATTCAGACAAAAAAGTCGATGTTATAGTTATCGCTCTGCCTGGTATTATCAAGAACGGCACTGCTGTCTGGTGCCAAAACCTCGGCTGGGCAGATTTTCACGCTTCCCGCTTGCTGCGAGACCTGCTGCCAGGCGTGCCGGTGCTCATCGAAAACGATGCCAACCTAGCTGGGCTCGCCGAAACGCGGCTTTTACGAACAATCCCTAACTGTTCGCTTTATGTCACAGTTAGTACTGGCATCGGTACTGGCGTTTGCACTAACGGCTACATTGACCCGGGCATGCGCTACAGCGAAGCTGGCCGCGCGCTCGTCGAATATGGCGGCAAGATCCACTCGTGGGAAAGCTTTGCCTCTGGACGGGCCATTGTCGACGCTTATCACAAATTTGCTCGCGACATCACCAGCAAACGCACCTGGAAGAAAATCGCTGATCGCATTTCGCGCGGTTTTCTGGCCGTCATCCCGATAATTCAGCCTGACATTATCATCATCGGCGGTAGCGTCGGTACTTATTTTGAACGGTACGGCGATTACTTGCGCGATATTTTAACTTCGCACCTGCCGCCGCACATTCCATGTCCGAAGATTATTCAAGCACGCCACCCCGAGGAAGCGGTTGTCTACGGATGCTATTACTATGGCAAAGATTACTTGGCTCTCGCAAAAAATAAGCGCTGATGCTGCCCGCCAGCCGCATCTCGAGCATCTCACCCTAGTACCGGGTGAGATATTTCGTTGGAATTATACCGCTTGTGCTATTACTTATAACCCTAACGACACTCATGCCTGCCAACGCTTGCTCCACGAATATGGCCACGCCTTGCTAAACCACTCCGGCTATTCGCGCGACATTGAATTAATCGCTATGGAACGCGCCGCTTGGCAAAAAGCACTAGAAACCGCAGCTAAATTTTCGGTAGCAATTGATAGCAAATTAATTGAAGACGCTATCGACACCTACCGCGATTGGCTGCATGCCCGCTCGCAATGCCCGCATTGCCAGTCAACCGGCTTGCAGACCGGCCCAAACAAATATTCCTGCCTGGCCTGCGGCCGTTCCTGGCGAGTAAGCCAAGCCAAACTATGCCAGCTGCGCCGCTGGCTTGAATGATCCTGCTTGACAAGATAGATTATCAACTATCCCGAAATACTAACGTATGTAAAAAAATGAAGTCAGTAGTTGTCTGTAAAACTAAAAGCACCTCCGTGATGGAGGCGCTTTTTGTATAGCCAACTAGCTTTATGCCGCCAGAGTGACGTCATCCTGTGTAATATTCGCTTTCGCTTTACCGCGGCGGCTAATGCGGCCGCCTTTAGCGCCAGCGATACGAGCTAACTGCGGGTTAGCGGCAAAACCGCCCGTGTGCCCGTTTTGGCCACCTTTACGGCCAATTTTTGCGTAAAAATTTGGGTCTTTGGCTAGATTTTTTTGAGCTGCTTTCTTGCCGCCAACTTTTGTTCCTGCCATATTATTGTCTCCCGCCCGCTCCGGGCAATATTAAAAGGGCTCGCCTACCTCTGTAAGAGATAAGTAAACCCTCGCTTTATCTCACATATGTTATATGTACTCTTTTATATTAGCACAAACGAGACAAAATGTCAATGGTTACAAATTATGAAATTATGGTATAAAAACCATTGCGTTTATTCGTCTGGTGCGATATTATAGATATGCACCTGTTTGAACCTTCAAAACTACGAGGTTCACCACAAATACAATTCTCGTTTTCTGCGAGATCCGAGAATATAAAAATAACGCTCTCGAAAGGGCGTTATTTTGTTTACTGAACTGTCACGAAACGCAGCAGCGATCTGGGAGCCTACCCGTCTCATAAAAATATCCTAAGCGCCATAAGACAATCTGTAGTTTCGCCGCTAACAGACAGTGACACTGAACACGTCAGCCAAAAATAAAAACCACCCTTTCGGATGGTTTTTATATAATCCGGCACCGTGCTAGATTCCCACTTACGCAGTATTATCGCCGCTGAGGAGCTTAACTTCTGTGTTCGGAATGAGAACAGGTGTTTCCTCCTCGCCATGGGCACCGGAGGAGGGGGTTTAAAGCGCTTGGTTCCACATATAATCCGTGGTGGGCCAAACCCCTTCCTTCGATGTCCTTGTTCGGCTAGCTCGTGCCTATAATCGAAAGATCAACGTTGGTGCGAACACCAATTACTAGTTAAGTCTACCTTATCCACGCTATCAATGCAAGCATTAACCTCGTAGACAAGGACATAAAAAGGCAATGGGACTATTAGTATGCTTCGGCTCCATACATTACTGCACTTCCACCTTGCACCTATCAAACAGATAGTCTATCTGTGTCCTCATAGGGAAATCTAATCTTGAGGTCAGTTTCGCGCTTAATATGCTTTCAGCGCTTATCTGGTCCGCACA
>CAJPLU010000043.1 GCA_905371595.1 Candidatus Saccharimonadota bacterium | reverse complement strand
CGATCAACCGCTTCAGCGGCAACTCGTGAGAAATACGCAAGTAAAACTGCTGGTCATCCAGCGCGTCCATATGCGTCACAAACGGGTTAGCATCAGCGCCGCCGGTCGTATGCTCCAACACTGGTACATTTACCTCAGTAAATCCGTGCTGGTTCAGATAATCGCGCGTCGCCTGCCAAAACTTGCTGCGGCGAATAAATCGCTGGCGCACCTCAGGATTGACGTTCATATCAACGTAGCGGCGGCGAAAACGCTCTTCTTTGTTTTCCAATTTCTCTGGCATCGGCCGCAGTGACTTAGTTAGCAACCGTAGCTCATGCACGCCAACCGACTGTTCGCCAGTCTGTGTCGTCGTCATCACTCCGCGCGCCTCGACAAAATCACCCGTATCCAAAAGCTTCAGCTGTTTCATGCCCAATACACCGCGGCTAGCGTCCAATTCAGCTACATCATCACGCTGCAAATATAGCTGCACCTCACCGCTCCCGTCGCGCAGTTTGATGAACGCCAGCTTACCAAAACTGCGAATTGAAGTGATACGTCCAGCCACAACCACTTCCTGGCCCGCCAGCTCATCATAATGCGCTAAAACCTCACCGCAGCCATGCGTCCGCTCCGACCGCGCCGGATACGGATCAACACCCAATTGGCGCAGGGTTTCTAGTTTTCGCAAACGTTCGTTTCGATAATCTTGCAGTGTAGCCATAATTATTTATTATAGCACACCCCTGTTAGTAGCTACGAAATTGCTTTGATTGTGTAGATAGTCTCGCCTTTGGGTGTGTTAATAGCGGCGGTATCGCCCACTACCTTATCAATTAGCGCCACACCCAGCGGTGATTCATCGCTAATTTTACCATTTAGCGGATCGGCTTCAACCGGGCCAACAACCGTATATTCAAATATTTTACCGCCAGATTCAAGCGTCACTCGACTACCCAAACTAACTTTGTGAGTGGTGCCGCCCTTAATATCCTCGGCGTTCTGCAAAATATCCTCAATCTCGGCAATACGCGTCTCGACCAGGCCTTGCTCTTCGCGCGCCTGATCATACTCGGCATTCTCGCTCAGATCGCCATAACCGCGCGCTTCAGCGATTTTCTCGGCAATCTCGCCGCGGCGACCCTTCAAGGCAGCTAGCTCTTCTTCAAGCTCTTTTCTTCCATTCTCGGTGATCTGATATGCTTTTTTCATGAGTTTTACTCCTTTCGTTATACCGCCCGAAACTTTCTCTGTCTAGAGAAACCCCAGCCCTCCAATACAAAATACTCAGATTAGTTCAGTGTAGCAAGCAACTCATCTGCCGTCAAGAGCCGTTGCTCGCCAGTCTGGCGCGTTGACACCTCCCATTTACCATCATCAAGCAAGCGATCGCTGACCGTCACCCGATACGGAATGCCCAGCAGTTCGGCATCAGCAAATTTAACCCCTGGACGCTCGTCGCGATCGTCATAGATAGTTTCGACCCCCGCAGATTGCAACTTCTGGTAGAGTTCGTCAGCTGTAGCACGCGACTGGCTGCCAATTTGTACCAGATATACTTTAGCAGGTGCAATATTTTCCGGCCAAACCAGCCCCTTGTCATCAGCAAATTTCTCAACAATTACGCCCATCACCCGGGTGATGCCAATACCATAGCTGCCCATATAAGCATACTGCTCCACCCCGTCAGCGTCAGTAAAGACCAGGCGCATTTCCTCGGACTTTTGCGTACCGAAGTTAAAGATGTTGCCAACCTCGGCAGTTTTGACCCGTTCCAGCTCGCTGCGGTCAATATCCAGCTCCTTGACAGCGTCATCCAAAACTTCCTCGTTCACGGCAATATTTTTGCCGCGATGCAGATAAATATAATCCTCGCCAGCGTCACAAATCGTCTGAAATTCGTGGCTAAATTTAGTGAAAGCTCCGCCCGAGGCAAACGTTACGTATGTTTCATCACCGATACCAAAGCGGTCGTAGCAGCGCTTATAAGCCTCAATCGCGGCGTTATAATACTTATCCAAGTCTTCTTTGCTGGCATGCACCGAGTACATATCTTTCATAACGAACTCGCGGCCGCGCATGATACCGCTTTTGGCGCGCAGTTCGTTGCGCAGCTTGTTCTGGAACTGGTAAACGCTAATCGGCAAATCCTTATAGCTCTTTAGATAATTACGCAGCAAATCAACGATCGGCTCTTCGTGCGTCCAGCCGAAACCAACCTCAGTGCCGTCTTGCAGATGAGACTTGAACCACACATCGACCAACTCGTCGCTCCAGCGGCCAGTCTCTTGCCATGTTTCTTTGCGCTGCAGTGTGCTCATGACTAGCTCTTGACTGTCAATTTTATTCATCTCTTCGCGGACAATTTGCTTAATATTCTCAACCACTTTTAATCCCAGTGGCAAGTATGAATAAACACCTGCCATCGTTTTATGCACGTAGCCAGCGCGAATCAGCAGCTGGGCATTACGCGCCACCTCGTCAGCTGGCGCCTGCTTGATAGTTCGAGTAAAATTCTTACTTAGTCTCATAATATCCTCATTTTACCGTGAATCACGCATATCAACAAATTACCAAAACGCCGCCGCAACATAAACCGCATAAAAAGCCACGCTATTCTTGATTGCGTGCAGCAAAAAGCCAGACCAAATCGATCCAGTATATTCGCGCAGCGCACAAAGCACCAAACTCAGCGCAAACGTATCAATACCAACATTCCACTGCCCATGCGCTACCCCAAAAAGCAAGCTAACAAAAAATACGTTAGCTGCTACTGGCAGCTTCGCCGAACACAGTTTGCCATACAGTATACCGCGAAAAATTAACTCCTCGCATAATGGCACCACTATCACCAGCACCACGAAAGCTATCGCTAGATCTAACGAAAACAGCCTATCTGATACCCCGACATCCTGAGCTTGGTTTGGGTTAAATCCTGGTATAATGGCTTGCGCAACAAATGATAAGCTCACTGTCAAAGCAATGTAAGCCACCGCGCCAACGATTGCCATACCGATATCGCGCCACTCAATCAACCGCTGCACACCAGCCTGTTTGACTGATATCGATTGTTTAATACGCCAAGCTACCGTGCAAACGGCGGCAATTGTCAAGACATGAACAAAACATTGCAAAATTAGATTAACCACTGATACATTAGCTTGCGCCAACCAACCCGTCCGCAATAGCAATCGCCCAACGCCAGCTACCGCATAAGCAGCCGCTACCATCGATACTGCCACCAGCAGCGTCCAGCCAATCCATGACAGTACCTGCCGCCGAGAAAAGCGAAGTTTATTCAGCTGCAGCTTACCCACCCGCCAGCGTTTCATTTGAATAGTTTCCCGACGTCAGAAATCGTTACTAATATTATCAATACTATCAAAACCAAGAATCCGGTACCATGAATTTTCTCCTCGGTATCTTTACGGAGCGGTTTCTTTATTAAGCGGAACAAAGCCGTCACAAACCACCGCCCGCCATCAAGCGCTGGAATCGGTAATATATTCATCACTGCCAGCGACAAAGCGATTAACCCAGCAATCATCAAGACATAGCGGCCGCCAGCCTCGCCAGCCGCCGGAAACAACATGCCAAATATCGTCACTGGACCGCCAACACTATTGCCAACTGTTGCTAATTTTTGATTAGCCTGCTGCTGCGCCTTATCGTTCGGCACGATTTTCATAGCCAGCCCCGTCAAACCGTCATAGACAACTTGCCCAAGCCCTTGAATAGTTATCCCAGTCAATTGAGTAGTCAGCCCTACGCCGACAATTGGCGCCGACCAAGTCGAACGCATCAAGACCTCTTGAGATAAACTGGCGCCCAGATAGCCGCGCTTGTCATCATTGCTAGACCGCAATGTTACAGGCAGCACTGCCTCTTGGCCGTTTCGCGAGTAGCGAATCTTGACTGTTTTACCTTTGTCGCGAGCCAGCCTCTTAGTCAGCTCATCTGGAGTTTTAATCTTATCGCCGTCAACCGACAGAATATTGTCGCCAGTTTTTAATCCGCTTTTTTGCGCTGGCAAGTCGTTCTCGACACCGGCTATCTTGACTTCTTTGCCTGAAGTTGTCGTGTCGCTAGCCACGGTGAATTGATTAGCGACAAGCGGCGGCATACCCCACCACGCCAAAATCGTAAATATCAACACCGCACTCAGCCAGTTCACTGCTACGCCAGCCAGCAAGATTTGTGTTTTTTGCCAAAATGTCGCTGCGCCGTAGTCGCCAGGCTGCTTATCATCGTCGTGCTCGCCTTGTAACTTAACGAAACCGCCTAGCGGCAGCCAGTTAATACTGTAATCAACATTTTTGCCCAAAAAGCTTTTCTTGACCTTCTTCTTATAAGCTGCCGGCGGGAAGCCAATACCAAATTCCTCAACACGCACGCCGTAACGCCGCGCCACCAAAGCATGGCCCAACTCGTGCGTCACCACTAAAATAGTCAACACAATTATACCGACAATGATACCAAAAACTAAACTCATTTCACCCTCCAAACCGCCGCGAACGTTTCGCGTACTCATTTAGTATAGCGGTTATGTCGCGTTTTGTCATATCTGGCCACGATTTTTTAACAAAAATTAGCTCGCTATAAGCACTGCGCCACAGCATAAAATTGCTTAGCCGCTGTTCGCCGCTGGTGCGCACTATCAAGTCGCATGGCGGCACATCTGGCGTATACAAAA
>CAJPLU010000042.1 GCA_905371595.1 Candidatus Saccharimonadota bacterium | reverse complement strand
ATCCTGGCGCCAAGTATAATCCGCTTTTCATCTATGGCGGCGTCGGTTTAGGCAAGACTCACTTGATTCAAGCTGTCGGCAACGCCATCATCAAGCGCGATCCCAAAATGAAAGTTGCCTATGTTAGCTCTGAAACTTTCATGAAAGAATTTCTCGATAGTATTCGTTTCAAAATCGCTGGCTTCAGCGATAAATATCGCAACGTTGACGTCTTGATCGTCGATGATATGCAGTTCATCGCCGGCAAAGAAAAAACTCAAGAAGAATTCTTTCATACTTTTAATGCCCTACATCAAGCTAATAAGCAAATTATCATCAGCAGCGACAAGCCGCCGCGCAGTATTCCAACCTTAACCGAAAGGCTGCGCAGCCGCTTTGAATGGGGTATGGCGATTGATATTCAAATGCCTGATTTCGAGACTCGCTGCGTCATCATCGAGACCAAAGCTAGCATGTCCGGCGTGACGCTGGAGCGCGAGACGGTCGAATATTTAGCACAAAATATCAAAACTAATGTCCGCGAGCTAGAGGGCGCGCTTAATCAGTTGCTGGCTTATTCAGAAATGCGCGGCACCACGCCAGATGCCGCCACCGCCGAAGGACTGCTCGGCAACGTTCGATCAACCAGGCCGCAACATCTAACCGCCAAGCAAATCATCGACAAAACCGCCCGCCACTTTCAAATCGATAGCAAAGAAATGTGCAGCAGTAAGCGCGACAAATACATTGCCACGCCACGGCAAATTGCCATGTATTTACTACGCAGTGAACTGCACATGAGCTTTCCGCGCATCGCTCAAGAGCTCGGCCGCAAAGATCACACCACTGCTATTCATTCGGTCAACAAAATTGAAAAGGCTATCAAGCTTGACCTCACTATCCGCGAACAAGTCGCCGAAATCCGGGAGAAACTTTATGCTTAAATACTGTGGAAATTTTGTGTACAGCCGGTTCAAAGCTCTGGGTAAAAATTGTGTTCGTTTATCCACTGTTTGGCGAGAGGCCTGGTCGTCATTGTCATCAAAGTGGACAAACTGCCTAGTTTTACTATGTGAAACTCACTCTTTTTTCGCTAGATTTTCTCAGGCTAAAATTCGTCAATTAACTCTGTTAATCAGCTACTTTTCCCCATTGTCCACAGCACCTACTATATACATCACTAATTATAAAAAGAAAGATAGGTAATAATTATGGAATTATCGGTCACACAAGAAAACTTTGCGCGAGCACTAGCAATCGTTGGCCGGATCGCTAGCAGCCGCGCCGGACTACCAATACTTGGCAATGTGTTGCTGCGAACTGAAGCTAACCGGTTATTGGTCGCTGCGACTAACTTAGAGATAGCAGCAACTTGCTATGTTGGTGCCAAAATTACTAAACCGGGCGAGTTGACCTTGCCAGCCAAACTAATTAGCGAATTTATAGCTAGTCTGCCGCGCGGTACGGTTGATATAGCTAGCAAAGGAACGTCTATGACGATTTCGTCGGGCAATTATTCATCAATTATGTCAGGCGTTGACGCTGGTGAATTTCCAGAATTACCATCAATTGATGAGAATCAAGCTGTCACCTACACTATCGCAGTAGCTGATTTCAAGCAAGCTGTCAGCCAGACGATTATCACTACTAGCAATGACACCTCGCGTCCAGTACTAACCGGCGTTTATTGGCACACTGACGGCGGTAAATTGTATCTAGCGGGCACTGACGGCTATCGCTTAGCACAGCGCCGCCTATTCGATACTACTAGCGAGATTGCGGCAATCGTACCGACGTCGAGCCTGCAAGAGGTGCTGCGAACAATTTCGGATGGCACTGACCAAGTCGAAGTACTGTTTGACGACGAGCAAGTCCGCTTCCGGGTCGATGACTCCGAGATTACCAGCCGTTTAATCGAAGGCAGCTATCCGAAATATCAGCAGTTAATACCAGCGACCTCCGAAACCCAAGCGCGAGTCAAGATGGATGATTTTTCGCGAATTGTGAAGATCGCTGGATTGTTTGCGCGCAATTCTGGCGGCAGCGTGACAGTGACGGTTGATGGCGAAAAGAATAATATTAGTATTCACTCGATTGCTAGCGAACTTGGCGAGAATACTAGCTCGGCTGATGCCGAGGTTGCTGGCGGCGGTGTTCTCACGTTAAATTCACGCTATATTACCGACGCGCTTGGGGTTATTGATGGCGATAGCGTCGATTTCCGGTTTAGCGGCAAACTGTCGCCATGCGTTTTGTCGCCGGCAAGCGAAAATTCGGATTATATCCATATAATTATGCCTCTGAAGAGTTAATATGAAGATTTTGCGATTGGCGGTGCAGAATGTTCGCGTTCATTCGCTGAAAATGCTTGATTTGGAGCCAGGGACGACGCTAATATCTGGCCCGAACGGTTGCGGCAAGACATCGCTTATCGAGGCCTTATATATCGCTTTGCGCGGCAAGTCCTTCCGCGGCAGCGACGAATCGATTTGTTCGTACGGCACTCAAATGTATCAGATAGACGTAGCTACCGATGAACTGCAATATCGGGTGACTTATCAAAATCAAGACGGTGCCAGGCGCAAACAGTTCGTGGTTGCTGGCAAAAAACACGGCCGCTTACCTTATGCTCTCAAATATCCGATTGTGTTGTTTGAGCCGGATACGCTGCGGATTGTTAACGGTTCGCCGCAGCGCCGCCGCGATTTTTTGGACGGGTTGATCCAGCAATATGACCAGTCATATTCACATGAGCTGAGCCGGTATAATCGCGCTCTATTGCAGCGTAATAAGCTCCTCAAGGATCCGCTAATTAACGACGACGAATTATTCTCTTGGAATCTGATATTGAGCGATTATGGCGCTAAAATTATTAGTAAGCGCCAAGCGGTTTTGAACGATTTTAATAGTAAAATAACTGCAATTTATCAGAGTATCGCTGGCACGAGCGACATGGTTAGTTTGCAATATTCCCACGAAAGCCGCGTGTCGGCGCAAAAACTGCTCAAGGAATATGAAGAAAAAATCACTTATGACAAGGCGGTTGGCGCGACCAGCACTGGGCCGCACCGGCACGATATAGCGATTGGATTTGGCGATAAACCTGCTGCCAAAGTTGCCTCTCGCGGCGAGGCGCGGACGATTATTTTAGCGCTGAAATTTCTCGAGGCAGCTTATATTGAGCAGCAAACTGGTAAAAGGCCGTTAATTTTGCTAGATGACGTCTTTGGCGAGCTTGATCAACGCCGCCAAAAGCGGCTGATGAGCGAGTTTGTCGATAACCAGATTGTGATGACTAGCGCTGGCTAGCTGGTCTACATGTCTAAACGTCGGGCGTACCCTTTTTTTTGTTCAGATTATAATTCGGCATGAGCGGCCGCTGTGTAGTGATGTCGATAGTGTTAGCTTTATTGAGAGTACTTTGCGGCGCCGAGCAGTCGTATTTGCTGATCGAGATCATCGGCTTGCATTTAACTACCCATTTCGAATCTTTCTTCTCGAGAACGACTTTCAGAGTGTCTCGGTTTAAGTCGGTGCCGGCGCCGTTAAACACCAGGGCGGCAATCGCCCAATCGCCTTTTTCTAGTACAGTTTCGTTTTTGATAGTATAAAAGGTACTTATTTTGCTATTACTGCCCAGAATAGCGCTATCTATAGCTTTTTTGTTCTCGTTTGTCAGTTTTTGTAAGTACGAATTAGTATATTTGTAGTCGAGAGAAACGCTTTTTTTGTCCGAGCCCAACAATATTCCTCGTTGTAAAATTGACACGATATTATCTTTACTCTTAGCTACTAAAAAGTAAGTGCCTTTCGGCAAGAAATACTCTTTGCCGGACTGAATGGATTTTTCGATAACTGTTTTGGTAGGAGCGATGGTATTTTCGGTCTTGGTGTCAGTGCCTTTATATAGTATAACGCTAGAATATTTCGATGAATCGAATGAGATTGTCAAATACTGGCGAGAAGTAATTACTGCCAATATAATCATCAAAACAGTAAATGCAGAAAAAGCGGCGGCAATTATAATGATTTTCTTCTTCGGCGTCATAAGTTATTCTCCTAGATGGCTTTTATAATCAGCATATTCTATCTGATAATCGCTTAATTTGATACCCATAGATACTAGCCGTAGCGTGGCCTTGTAGCGGTATTGCGGCGATTCGGTACGGATAACGATTATTGGCCGATCGTCTTTCTTGTAGTAACCAACCGAATAGTAAGGATCTTTGATTGGTAATTTAGCGACTACTGGATATTTTTCGGTGAATTTTTTGCCAGCCTCGCGGATTTGCTGGCCAGCAGTACCTTCAACTTTATCGTATTGATCCATGTGCTTTTTCTGCCATTGGCGAGCTTGATCTGATTGCGGCATGAGCTCAATGATGATAATATGTTGCGGTTTACTGTTGGCGTTGACCTCTATCTGGCTGCTGCGGAAGCCGTCTCTGGCAGCCGTGATTGAATAATCGCCTGGCGGCAGGTAATTGGTACCGTTTCTGGCAGCATACTCGACCTTAGTTTTTTTGTCTTTGAAAGTGATTTTCGCATCGTTAGGGGCGGCAGCAACTTCGACCGGGATTTTCCCCGACCGGTCGATAGCGGTGTAAATTTGATAAATTAGCGCACCAACGATCGCAATGATAGCGAAAATGATAGTGATAATAATAGTTTTGCGTTTATTCATGCTGATATCCCTGATGATGTTGTT
>CAJPLU010000041.1 GCA_905371595.1 Candidatus Saccharimonadota bacterium | reverse complement strand
AGGTAAAGGTAAAGGGTTAGTAGTAGCAGTAGCAGACAATCGCGGTATAGAATTTTTACCGCTTGACGAAATAACCGCTAAAGAGGATGATACTGATAAATCCTCTGAAGAAACAACAGCTGGTAATAACGGTGACAATACGAATAGACGTTTTAAAGAAATCGTCGAGTCTTCTCTCGCAGACGTAGAAGAAGGTTTGGGTGCTGCCGCAGAAGAATTAGGTGCTGCGGCTGTTTCTGATGTGGTACACGTCGCTGCGTGATAAGTGTGTTAAAATACAAACATGTACAGAGGATCCCGACCGAGAATTTTACCGATAATCATTACTATTATCACTGTGGTGGTTGTTATTGCTATTTTGGTAACACTTGTGCGATCGTTGCTGAATCCAGATAAAAAGACCGAGCAGCCGCAAACTCCCGAACAGTCGCTAGAGAGCAAAATCAAAAATCAAGACCCAATTCGCAGCGTGCGCTGGACAGTGCGCGGTCCGATTGTTGCCGATGAAGAATTCAAGAGCTACCAGATTACAGTTAGTCCAACATCGCGTAAATACGTTATTTATTCGGGTTATCTGGATAGAGTTTTGGACAAGAAGGAATATGCTAATAATAGCAATGCTTATGAACAATTTACTTATGCGCTAGTCAAGGTCAACATTCAGGCCTCCGATAACAAATCAAACGATGATATTCGCGGCGTATGCGCCACCAAAGGGCTGGCTTACGTATTCGAGACACGCGATGGCGACAATACCGATACTAATTTGTGGACGTCAACTTGCAAGGACTCGCCTGGTACGCTTAACGCTGATACCCTGAAGCTCCAAGCTCTTTTTGTCAATCAGATTCCAGATTTCAAACCGTCATTTAATAATATTTTCTAACTATGGCAATAAAAGCGGTTATTTTCGATTGTTTTGGCGTACTGTACGGAGGCAGTATTGATACGCTAATAAGAATGGCTGAGCCAGAGGGCAAGGTAATGCTGCGCGACCTCAGTAAACAGCACGATTACGGTTTTATTAGCGGCAGCGAGTATGAATCGGGAATTGCTGAGTTGTTTGGCTGGACACGGCAGCAGACGCATGATTTCTTGATGCACAAGCGGATTCGCAACGAGGAATTGATAAACTATATCATAAATTTACGCCAGCAGCACGCTAATTTGAAGATGGCGATGTTGAGTAATGTTGGCGGCGGTACGCTGGAATATCTATTTGCGCCAGGCGAATTAGAAAAAATGTTTGATGTGCGTGTATTGTCGTACGAGGAAAGCCTGGCCAAACCAAACCCGGAAATTTTCACACTGACAGCTGACCGCTTAGGTGTCGCCGCTAGCGAATGCGTGATGATTGACGATCGTGTCGAAAATTGCGAAGGCGCCGAGGTAGCGGGAATGATGGCGTTGCAGTACACCGATAACGAGCTGCTTATTAAGCGTTTGAACGCTCTGTTGGAGGCATAAATGCCAGAACTTCCTGAAGTCGAGACGGTTCGCCGCGGATTGGCGGAGCTACTGCCAGGTCGAGTGGTAGCGCGGGTGTCAGTGTTTGACTCGCCAAAAAGCTTTCCGAATGCGCCGGCTGATGTCGAACAATTTTTGTATGGCGCGCGCGTGACGGCGGTGCGGCGGCGGGCAAAAGTGCTAATGATTGATTTGGATACGCAGTATTCGTTGGTGATACATCTGAAGATGACGGGGCAGCTAGTTTTTCGCCAAAGCTCTCGTCATAGCGCTCGGGTATCCCCAAAAAAATCTCGGGGCCCACGTAAAGTTGCCCAAGATTTTTCTGCGGATACCGCTCGCGAGATCGACGACTTCGCTGGCGGCCATCCGAACGATAGTTTGATTGGTGAGTTGCCGGATCGGTCGACGCGGGTGCAGATTGATTTTGCTGATGGGTCGCGACTGTTTTTTAACGACCAGCGCAAGTTTGGCTGGGTAAAGTTACTGCCAACTGATGAAGTGAAAAACCTGCCGTTCATGCAAAAAGTTGGGCCGGAACCGCTTGATCCTCAGACGCGCGCCGAGGATTTCATCCAGCGGATTCGCCGTCGTCAAAACTCGATGATCAAGCCAGCTTTTCTTGATCAGGCGGTGATTGCTGGGGTTGGTAATATTTATGCTGACGAGGCGCTGTGGGCGGCACGTCTTCATCCGCAAACGCGGGTAAAAAACATCAGCGATCAGCAGCTGAATACATTATTTAATGAGTTGCGGCAAATCTTGCAGCTCAGCATCGATCAAGGCGGCTCAACCGATAAAAATTACGTTGATGCCGAGGGCCGAAAGGGAAATTATCTGACATTTGCTCATGTGTTTCGCCGCGAAGGCCAGGCTTGCCATCGCCATCCCGACCAAGAGGTCATCAAGTTAAAAGTCGGCGGTCGCGGCACGCATATTTGTCCGGTCTGCCAGGTGGAAGTTAAATGATTTATCTGATTATTGGCACGAACGCTTACCGTGCGCAGTATGAGTTGCAGCGATTGGTGAAATCGTTAGGCGTTCGGCCCGAGAAAATCGACGCAAGCAGTCTTGATTTGAATAAATTAGCCGATACAGTGCGCGGCTTGAGTTTATTTCAAGAACGGCGGCTGATTGTTATTGAACGGCTCTCGGAGCGAAAAGATTTGTGGGATAAGCTCGGCGAATGGGCTAGCGATATTGCGGCAGAAACCTACTTGGTATTGATTGAGCCGCGCCCGGATAAGCGTATCAAAACTTTCAAAACCTTGCAAAAAACTGCAAAGCTAATTGAAGTAACGCCGCTGACTGATCGCCAGCGCCCAGCGGCCGAAAAGTGGCTGCTAGACTATGCAAGCGAGCACGGAGTAAAGTTGACGAAAACACAGGCTAGTAATATGGTAGCGCGAGCAATTGTCGCCGATGAAAAATCGCGTTCTGCTGAAATTGATCAATTACAATTAACTTATGCTGTAGCTGCCTTGAAAAATGCCGTGAAAATTGACGATGCAGCGATTGCAACAGTTTTGCCGCCAGCACGTGAGTTTTCGGTGTTTGATATCATTGAATTGGCAGTGCGCGGCAAAACGGCAAGTCTACGGAGCGCGCTTGATGAACTTCGCCGCAGCGACGATGTTTATAAAGTGGCGCCGTTAGTTTGGTCGCAATGGTCGCAATTGGTATTGCTGGCTAAGGCCGAAGCAGCTGGCGCTAGCAATACGATTGATTTCGGCATGCATCCGTTTGTTGCCAAGAAGTTGCGGCCGCTTGCTCGGCAACTGTCGCCAAAGGACTTGGCAGAATTGACTGAATTAGCGGCAGAGCGCGATTATCAAATGAAAACCTCATCAGTCGATCCGTGGGCGGCGTTGGAGGATTTTTTGTTTCGGGTGGCTTCGCGGCAAAAGTAAAACGCTCCAGCTTGCGGAGCGCTTTAATCTCGTTAGTATAAATTAAGCAGTTTTAGCTACGGCCTTCTTGGCTGTGGTTTTGGCAGCTGGCTTTTTTGCAGGGGTTTTCTTGGTACTGGCAGCGGGTTTGGCCGCCTTCTTTTCTAGCTTGACGCCAGCAGCTTTAGCGACCTTGGCTAGGGCTGATTTGCGGCGGCTAACGGTTGCCTTTTTGAGCAGCCCTTTCTTGACGGCAGTGTCTAGCTCACTTTGAGCTTTGCTTAGGGTAGCGGCGTTCGGGTTGGCCAAAAATTCCTTGGTGGCAGATTTGATATCGCGCTTAATACCGATGTTACGCTGGCGGCGCTTAGCGGTTTGCTTCATTCGCTTAACGGCTGATTTGATGAGTGGCATAAATTCCTTTACCTCTGTTATTGATTTAGTGTATACAATCAGTTTTCAATTATAACTTATACACCTCTGTTTGTAAAGCGGCGCTGCTTTACAAAATAGTATTGACTTTGCCGTGATGCTTATGTTATAGTACATAAAGTCTATAGCGAATAAAAACAAATAGGATAAAATATGGCAGACGTGCTAAACCAGATAGTAGAGAAAGTCAAAGAAAGTAATAATATTCTCGTTACGGTTAGCGCCAATCCGTCGGTTGACGAATTGAGCGCTGCTTTGGGTATTACGCTGCTAATTAATAAGTTAAATAAGCATGCGACGGCAGTATTTAGCGGGGCAGTGCCGCCAGCGATTAAGTTTCTGCAGCCCGAGAAAACGTTTGAAAGTACGGTTGATAGTTTGCGCGACTTTATCATCGCGCTGGATAAGGAGAAAGCCGATCACTTACGTTACAAGATTGTCGATGATATGGTCAAGATTTTTATTACGCCATATCGGACGACGATTAATCAGAAGGATTTGGATTTTAGTCAGGGCGACTATAATGTCGAGATGGTGTTGGCGATTGGCGTCAAAGATGAAGCTGATTTGGATCATGCGCTCGAGAGCCATGGCCGAATTTTGCACGATGCGGTGGTGGCGAGCGTGTCGCTTGGCGAATCGACTCAGCTTGGCAGCCTAGAGTGGAGTAATCCCCGAGCTAGTAGTTATAGCGAGGTTCTATGCCGGTTAGCTAATGAATTAAGAGGTGAAAGCCGGTTGATTGATGAGCAAATTGCTACGGCGTTTTTGACTGGTATTGTGGCGGCAACTGAACGTTTCAGTAATGCGCATACTAGCTCGGCGGCGATGACCGTGGCTGCTCAATTGATGGCAGACGGTGCTAACCAGCAGCTAATTGCCACTAAACTCAAAGAATCGCACGATAAGCCGATTCCAGTGCCTGAAGCAAAAAGCAAGGACGAAGAAAAATCCTCCAAAAAGGATGAGTCTAAAAATTCTGGCGACATTGGCGCATTGTCGATTTCGCACGAGCCAGTTGGTGATGTTGACGACGTCAAGAATGCAATTGATAGGCGCCATTCCGACGAAGCTCTGAGGGCTGCCAATGAAGAATTAGAGAAGCGAAGCAGCCGAGATG
>CAJPLU010000040.1 GCA_905371595.1 Candidatus Saccharimonadota bacterium | reverse complement strand
CGTGCCTACTTGCCGGAGTCGATATTTTTCTCGTACGGCGATTAGTTCCAAATTTACTATTCTAGGATCGTTTGGGTCCTGGCTATAGATAATTGTGCCAACTGGTTTGGTAGTATTGCTGCTTTCATCGCTATATCTAGCGAGCGCAGCGGCGCATTCGCCCAAGCCTAAACGTCGCGGCAGGTCGGCTACTGCTTCTATGTAAGTTTTCTGGCCTAACACATCTGAAGCCGGACCGCAGATACTCGGCTTGCATAATAAATCAGTAACTTCGTTGATTTGAGCGTCATGAGCACGCGGTGTAGTAGCTATTTCTAGTGGTAGAGGCATGGTGCGATGGTTTTACGAATTAGAAGCGCTTGCAGCTGGAGCTTTGCGCCGGCGGCTGCGAGTGCGTTTGCGTTTTGGCTTGTCGCTAGTAGCTGTGTCTACTTTCTCTGTTTCTTCATTGGCGGCAGGTTTAGCTGCTGCATTTGTTTTCGCGGTGTCATTATCCTTTGCGGCCTTCGCGGTGTCTTTATTGTTTTGACCGTGGTCTATTTGTAGCAAACCAACAGCTCCTTTGTCAAGTTTGACCGAAGGCTGTTTGGCAATTGGCTGGGTCTGGTCTTGCGGTTGCTTAGCGGCTTGGCGCGCGGCGCGATCGGCGGCTCGCTGTTCGGGTGTTTTTGGTGGCGTATAGGCAGGACCAGGTTTTTTGACGACTAGGTTTTCTGGCGGCAGGATTCGATTGGCGATATCGGCTTCAATATCGCTGCGGTTGCGACTATAATTATCGCGCGTCCATTGGATAATCCGGCCGGTGTTGTCGTCTTGCGCGGCTGGCAGATTAAGCGTCTTGGCACTAAAAGCTGGAGCCTTCTCGCCGTTGATGACCATGTTGATGATAAAGTTACGATTGTGCATCTGTAGTAAGTCATTTGGCTCGAACTGCGGCTCGAATTGCTTGGCGAGAATCGGACTATCATCAGCAGAAACACGGAAGCTAATTACGGTACCGACGTTGCCGAAAACAGCATCGCGGACGGTTTCTTCCATCTGGCTAATGTACTGGTTGGCGACGGTCAGGTTAAGGCCGTATTTGCGCGCCTCGGATAGAATTGTAGCGAACGAGTCGGTAGCAAAGTTCTGAAACTCGTCGACGTACAGGTAAAACGGCCGGCGATCCTTGATATCAGGGATATCGGAGCGGCTCATGGCAGCGAGCTGAATTTTGGTGACCAGGAAGGAGCCGAGAATGCCAGCGTTATCCTCGCCGATTAGACCCTTGCTCAAATTGACGACGAGGATCTTACCCTCGTCCATGATTTGGCGGATGTTAAAAGTTGATTTCGGCTGGCCGATGATGTTGCGGATGACTGGATTAGCGGTGAAGGCGCCGACTTTGTTGAGGACTGGCGCGATGGCTTCAGCCTGGAACTTATCGGTCCAGCTAGCAAACTCGACATTCCAAAATTGCAGTACCACGGTGTCTTTACAGTAGCTGAGCGTGTCTTTGCGAAACTTTTTGTCAGTGAGCATGCGAGTAATATCGAGCATGGTAGTCTCGGGCCGGTCTAGTAGCGCTAAAATGGTATAGCGCAAGATATACTCGAGGCGTGGACCCCAAGAGTCGCCGAACATGCGTTTCAGCACGCCGATAACTTCTGATGAGATATTAGTTTTTTGCGACGGATTAGTGACCTCTAGCGGGTTGAAACCGAGCGGATACTGCGTGTCGGCCGGGTTAAAGTAAACAACATCCTGCAGCCGCGAGCCTGGTATAAAGCGCATATTATTGATAGCAAAGTCGCCATGTGGGTCGATAATAGCATAGCCTTGCCCGTGGAAAATATCGCTGAGGGCAAATAACTCCAGCAAACCGCTCTTCCCTGCTCCCGTCTGGCCGATGATGTAAACATGGCGCGAGCGGTCGTAGCGCAGCATACCGAATTGATGGTTGATACCGCGAAAATTAGTCATACCAAAGGCCGAGATATTCTCATCATGCGCTGGGTCGCCAGTTAGGACTGGCAACTTCGGCGGCGGTTCGGCGGTTTTGGTGCTAGCCCAGACAATGTTTGGCGTTTCGACATTAGTGTGCGGTAAATGATAAACGCTGGCGACTTCCTCGATATTCATCAGATAACCGCGGTCGGCAAAGAGGCGGGTCTTGTATTTGGCGAGCGCCTCTTTGGCGAAGCTATCGTTCGACATCTTGAAGCCGTTGAGGTTAGTTGAATTAAACTGCTTGAAGGTACCGATGATGCCTTGCATACGTAATTTGGCGTCGCTAGTGCGCTCACCTAGATAGGCGACGCGGACTTTGACTTGATAGCCGAGTTTGGTTGCCTTTTTTTCAGCCTCAGATATTCGAGTCTTGTCGCGTTCTGACAATTCTGGACCACCGCTGGTTCCCGCTTGCTCGGGCGGTTGCCACAGAGCAGAAAACAAACCGGCAATCCACTTGCCTACGCCGTCGGTACCGAATAAATTAAAGCCGCCCGCTTTGACCGATTGAATCCAAGCGTCGGCTTCTTTGTGCCAGCTGTCGGCGACTGGGCGCACTAGCATTTGTATCCAAATTTCTTCGTCGGTATCTTCAAGTTTGGCGAGCGTGCCAGTGATACCAGCTAGCGGGTCAACTTCAAAGCTCTGAAAGGTTTTGATTGGTAAAAATTCCTTGTCGGTTAAGGTAACTTCTGAAGTATAGACTACGCTGTGGTGGCGTTCGTGAGCGACATAATCTTCTTCGGCCTTATGGATTTGTACTTGCGGGTATTGGGCGTAAATCTGGCCTTCGACGAAGCTTTGCAGCGATTTCGGTGTCCAAACGTAGAATTGAATCCGCCCGCCCACCGAGGCAATCTCGAAGCTTAGATGCTCCTGATAGCCATTGTTAGCTTTCAGCTCGCGGGCATCGCGCAAAATACCATGGAGGCTAGCGAACATTTGCTCGGCGGCCAGCTCAGACTTATCGTTAGTCTTTGGAATCTCGAGGGTTAACAAGACGCTCTCAACGTTCTTTATTACATCAATACTGCGATAATTGCGCCAAGTTAGATATAACAGCACAATAACCAACGGCCCCCAGACATACCATTGCAACAATAGAGCAATAACAGAAGTGATAAATGACATAGCTATACTTTCATTATATCATACCTCTGTTATTTTTGCAAGATTAAGCGGAATCCGCAGATAGATTATTGCTGTGGTTCGGCGATGGTGTAAGTCGCTTTAGCGACGCGCTTGAACATCGATTTGCTTTGCAGATTGAGCAGAATAGTTGTTTCTTTGACTTGGCGGCTCTTGAGTACGCGCTTGACGATTTCGTCGCGGTGAAGCGGCTCGCCTGCCTTGCGCAAGATATCGGCGATAATATCTGAAACGGTGCCTTTGCTATAGCCCCAGCTGTCGAGGGCGTAAATGCCGCGGCCGATTAGGACGAAGCGTTTGTCTTTGATAAGTTCGTTGTGGATAGCTTGAGTGGTAACGTTTCTGCGCTTGAAGTCGCTTTCTTTGATGGCTTTAGAAATGTCGGAGAAGTGCATCGGCTTGCCATTGCCTGCCAAAATGACGTAGATTTTATCGCGGATGTTTTTAGGATTGACGGTCGGCCACTTGGCTAGGCCCCAAACGTCTTTGAGATTGGCTAGTTTTTTGGATAAGCTGGCCAGGCCGCGGATTTGGGACGGACTTTCGAAAGTCAACATGCCATGCAAGCTCTCGATGTCGATTGGCTGGCCGTGGTTTTTGATGGTTTTCACAATGCTATCAATGTCGCCGCGGATTTTCTTCTCATTACCATTTTCGGCGATACTGATGCCCTGGTGGTAATTGTCGGTTTCGTTGATTATAACGAAGCGCGGCGACAGCTCGCCGATAAAGGCAACGTGAGCTCGGGTATTGTTGGAAGCTTTGTCTTTCGAGAGGCGGTTGGCGACGTCTTGGACGCGGCCAACGCGGCCGTTTTCGGAAAGGTCGCGGATAATTAGGCGCTCGGCGTCGCTAATGGCGGGGATTTTACCGTCAGCGGCAGCGGTTTTGAGGCGGGCTAAGATGGCTTTTTCAAGTTGGCGGACACGTTCGCGAGTGATGCCGAGCAGCTCGCCGATTTGCTCAAGCGTTTCCCGGCGTTCATATAGGCCGAAACGGCGCGTGATGATTTCGCGTTCGCGTTCTTGGTCTATGGTCTTAAGAATATCCTCAATTGCTGTCTTGATAGTCTCCACAGCAGGTGTACCGGTAGTTTCGGTCATGCGATCCTTATCCTTTTATCTCCACTCCCCGCCCCTCGAGAGTGATTTTAGTTTGATATCGTAATTTCGTATCTGATTATAATACATAGTAGTTAGATTGTCAAATCAAATACTAACTAGTTATATTGTATCACAATATAGACGCTTATGGTAAATACTTTTTTGCTACTTTTTTTAATAAAGAATAATGTCTAGGCTAACAATAATACTTATTTTTGTCAAAGTTTAAGGTGTTAAGGTTACGATAGCGCTGGTTGATTTAGCGGTTTATCACAAAATATAATTGTTTATTGAGCAAAGCTTATTCAAAACACCAATGAATAATTAGCTGATTAAACAGCTTAATCATTGTCTAATAATATCTGGACTTTTTCTGGCGTGGTTTGCGCCTGAGTTTCTGACTGGTCGCTGTTGATATGCTTGAGGGCGAATAGCGTAAGTGTGCGGCGAATTTCGTCGCTGGTCGGTTTGGTGCTGCGTCCACTGTCGTCGAAGCCGTGGCCGGCATTGGCAACGCGAATAAAGCGGCTGCTCGGCTGGTAGGCCAAGATACGCTGGTAGAACTTGTAAGCCTGCTCAATCGACACAATACTGTCTTTGGTGCCGTGGAAAAACAAAAACGGCGGCGGCGTTTTGGTAATCGGTTGGTATAGCGGGCTGGCGACGCGGGCAGT
>CAJPLU010000039.1 GCA_905371595.1 Candidatus Saccharimonadota bacterium | reverse complement strand
CGCGTAAAGTAAGTAATGACATGATAACTCCTAACTTAGTTTTGCTAAAATTTGCTTTGGTGATTGGCGCATGATTGGCGCGGTGGCAGCGATGGCTGATAGTAGAACGACCATGTAGCCGAAGGCGAAAGCCTCTAGGTAGGTCGCTACTGGCGCGGCTTGCACCACGGTTGTCTCTGTGCGCTGGTTTTGGTCGGTTTGTGCCGTGAGAGCAGTAGAAATTTGCGATGAAGTAACCGAGCCGATGGCGAGCGCGAGCACCGAGCTAACTAGAGCGATGATCGCCAGCTCTGCCAAGAACTGCCCGATAATCTGCCGCTTCGACGTGCCGATAGACAGCAAGATGCCAATTTCATGCAAGCGACCGCGCACCCAGAATACCAGCACCAGCGACAGCACCGCCAGCCCCGCCGCAGCTGCGCCGATGGTGGCAATCGTCAAAATGTTTTGAATGCCAGCGATGTTTTGGAGAACCCCAGCAAAGGCTGCCCCGTTGTCAGTTAGGCTGAATTTCTGCCAATCAACGTTTAGTAAGCTTTTGGTGTGGTCCGTTAGCGACTTCAGTTGATGTGGATTTTCGGCGAAATACGTTGCCCGCGTCAACTGCTGGCTACCTGTCAGCTGCTGTGCCGCGGCCAAGTTGGTGATGAGATGATTCTCTGCCATGTCAGACTGTAAGACCGCTGGCTTTTCGCCTTTGCCGCTGAAAATTCCTGCGACAGTCACCGTCACCCGCCGGCCGTCTTTGGTGATGTCCAGCTTGTCGCCTGGCTTGATGCCATTTTTCTCGGCAAACGTTTTATGAACCAGAGCCGCGTTTTGATCGCGCTCGGTCAGGTGCTTACCCTGCTCCAGTTGGTAGAACCGACCAGTAAATTCGCTCAGCAAATCGCTCTGTATTGCGCCCGTCACCTTCGCCTCCCCAGCCACGTTAGAGTCCAGCTGCACACCGCTGCCTGCCGTGTCGATCAATTGTTTGCCTGGCAGTCCCGCGGTAGTTTCTGATTGGAAATTATGTGCTTTGACCTTGTCCAGGCGCTGCACCTGTCGTGCCGTCTCCATCGGCACCTCGCCCGATGGCTGCTTGCTGGCGATGCTAAAGCCGGCGCGGATGTTCCGCTCGACCGATTGCTTCAGCTGCGCCATCGTCTGCTGCACCGTCAGCGTACCGATCAGCAGGGTGAAAATCAGCGTCATGATCAGGGCGATGGTCAGGCTGCGACGCCGTTTGCGCGCCACAGCCGTCCAGGCTCGTTTGATAATCGTCATCATTCGCCCCTAGTCCACTTCGGTTAGTAATTCTTTTGGCGTTGACTGAGTAATCGGTCGAGAGGCCAAGAGCACTGCGATGATAATCACCGCCAGTCCAGCGCCCCATACCGCCAACAGATCCGTTGGTTGTACACCAACCGTCACCTTGTCCAGCGTCCGCGATGACGTCACCGAGTCAGCGTCAGCACCGAGCGACGCACCGTTCAAGGAACTGCCAGCTTGACGCGTGGCATTCTGCGCCGCCTGCGATACCACGTGATCACCCATTTGTTGAGCAATCAGCCCTGCGGTAAAGTACGACGCACCGAAGCTCAGTACCGCGATCATCACTAGCTCAGCGATATATTGCAGCACAATCTTTGACTGCGGCACGCCCGTTGCCAAGAGCACACCCGCTTCGCGCTTACGCTCATTCATCCACAAATACAGTACCATGCCGATTACTGCGACGCTGACCAGCGCCGTCGCCCACAGCATACCGTCGATCAGACCGTACACGCCATTCACTGCGCCAGTCACACCAGCCAGTTCCTGGCTATTCTTATTCAATTGATACTTTTGCCAATTAACCGGCAATTTATTCGCCCGCGCCATCACCTCGTCCAGCTGCTTGGTGCCCTTGGTAAAAAACGTAGCGTCCTGGTAAATCTCATTTTGCGCTGTATACGCGTTCAATCGGCGAGTTGTCGTGAGGTCAGTCAGGAACAAATTCTCGAACAGCTCCACCTGATAGGTCGCCTGCTTTGGGTTCTTGCCGTTAAATATACCGACGATTTCTACCTCGACCTCGTCCTTGGACGGATGCTCGTTGTCGGTGTCGTATTGATTGGCCTTCAGCTTAATTTTACTGCCCAGCTTCAGGCTGTTAGCCTTGGCGAAGTCTTCGTGCACCAAGATCTTGTGCGAATCGTTCTCGGTGATGTGCCGACCAGCGATGAGCTTGAGCGACTCAGCGCGGAACTTTTTCTCGGACTCAGATTTATTGACGCCGATGATGGTCGCGGCGTTGCCAAACTGTTTGTCTTTCTCGGCATCATAGCCGCTGCCGCCACTTGGTAGTGGCACCAGTTTGGTATTGATAAAATCGACCGTAGCATTCTGGCGCTTGACATAATCCGTCACGCCCTCCAGATTCTTGATCGCGTCGATGTCTTTGTTCGACACCGTTCCCGAACCGCGGGCTGTTCCCGGATTGGTGCGCGGATTATTGCCCAGCGTGAAGCCGGCCTTGAGCGTTTTGTCTAGCGACTGCGCCGCCGCGTCGGTCGAATGCTTGATGGCAAATCCACTCAGCATAATTGTCGACATACACAGCAAAATCGCCAGCAAAATCAGCGTTTTGAGTTTTTTCCTGGTGATATACAACCAGGCACGTTGTATAAATGACATAGATCTCCTTTCTTGGTTCTATGTCAGTGTAGCAGGGGTGTGTGAAGGGAATGTGAAATGAGCGGGGATTATCTGGCTATTTCTTCTCAAGCGCTACGACTCGCTTCTTCAAATCATCCAGTTCGGCGCGGAGTTCGCTGGTGCTTGCTGCGGGGCTGTTTGGTTCTACTTTTTTAGTTTTAGCGTCTTTTTCTTGCTGAGCTTTTTGCTTCTTGCTTGCTTTTACGGCAATATACGTAGAGATAGCGCTACTTGATACTACGATAATAATACCTATCATAGATACTATGTCTAGAGGTTTGATATTCATATATTCCTTTGTTTATGATTTATTGTTAGGATTAATTATATACCTTGCTGTGGTGTACGGCTAGTAGGTTGAGGTTGGCTAATTCTTTGGGTACAAAATTACTTACCTAATTCCGGCCAACTTCTGCTGCCGCCTAACGGCACCTTGAGCGGCGGAACGAATTTTCTTCGGATCCTCTAGAATCTTTTTCATTTTATTTTGGCGAGCTATCGCTGCCTGCTTTTTGATTTTACTTCTTAGAGAGTTTGTTCCTACGGTCTTTCTAAGCTTATCCATATGGAGTATTCTATCATTCTTTGTATAAGTCATCAATGCTAGACCACGTTATTTTGTAGCTAACCGTGCTATTCTGCCAATGTTTCTTGATAAACTTAACGGCAACAGGCAATCCTTTATCAACAAATTCACTCTGGATAATTTTAAGATTCTTTTTTATTCCCAATATTGTCTTAGTAAATGCCTCGTCTTTAATTTCTCTTTTGGTTTTTTCTTTACGGATACGCGTGTATTCTTTAGCTTGCTCAACATCCTCGATTAGCACAACGATATACACAAGATAGCCATGGCGAATGGCGCGCCGCACATTATCGATTGCTTTGGCGCCAGCAAATGTGCCATCTAGTATAAAGTTATAGCCGCCCTTAAAAGCACGATCCAAAATATTCTCAACAATCCTATTGCCGATACTGCGAAATCTACTGTCTTCTTCAGGCTGATATTCTTCAAAAATAGTGATAATCTCATCCAAATCAATCCTCAGTGCGTTACGCTTGAATATTTCATTTTCTTCAATGAACGAGCTAATATACTCTGTTTTACCAGCGCCGGGCACACCAGCCATAATGAGCGCTAGTGAGAAGTCAACACCCTCTTCGCGGGGTTTTGCTTCTGTTTTGTCAAAAAATGCCTGAGTTGCCTGGCGTTTTATAACAGTGTTAGGCTGAGACAAGGAGATCTTCATATACTACCCTCTATTATATCATTTGGATAAATAAGAAAAGGCGCGAGACACCTCGCCTCGCGCCCCAAAAACCACCCATTGCTTTTGGGCGGTTTATACTCCTGGCTTTGGTGTTGGGGCATCTTATATTTTTGCTAGATAATCCCTCATCATTGCAAACCCATCCACCGTTTCAATCGCAGCCAAATATTCTTTCCATTCCTCATTATTCAACTCTGCCAAACTGCGCCCAGGAAAGCTCGGATGCCCATAAATATATAGCAATTCCGTCCAGCCGTGGAGATTATCGCCGCGCGGCTCATCAATAATAAAACCCTCTTCATCGGCCACGAAAATGTGGTCTTTTTCACCGTCAAAATAGCCAACTGCAAAAGAAAAGATAGCCCGGCGATCAGTTTCGCCTTGCATTAGTTTAATGATGCCGGGATAACTAAAACTGTCCAGTAGCAATTTAACAAACGGCCCAGGAAAACCTTTCAGCGCCGGGATGAAAAAACCGCGATCATCAACGATCAGGCGCTTGCTTGGAAAAGCTTTTTTAGCTTGCGCCAGTTTACCCTTGGTAATTGTTTGAATATCCAGCCCCCGCCCCTCGTCAAAATCGTAATCAAGTTGCTGCAGGTCAATGCCAAGCGGCTGGAGCAATTCCTGAAGGCTAGTGAACTTGCGCTGATTAGAGGTGATGAAGTAAATCGTTTTACTTTTTGTCATGGATAATCCTTTCTATATCATAACATAAAGAACGACCAGATGTATTGATCTAGTCGTATAAAATGATGGAGTGAATACAAGCGACTTCTCTCAGATCACGAACATCCCCTTGTTGTGAAACGGCGCGCGGATGTTGGTTGCGGTTTTATTTTAGCATGGGCGAGCGGGAAAAGCGAGGGCAATCCGTGCTTGTTGGTTTAATACGTATTCTAGCAAAGGTCTTTATCATCAAAGCGCTAATGGTTGACATATTCTATTCTATTCTATATCATACAATCTAGGCTGAAATGCAGCCATCCTTGAGTAGATAGGAGATGATCATGCCGAACCGGCGCGATCTGAACGACATCGCTAGTCACCTTGTCCCCAACCCGGGTGACGAAGTGTGGGTTGTCGACCCCGACCAGCCTGAGCACATGCACAGTGGTCAGACTTCTGGTGAGCCGCACTCAGATGGGTACTACATGTACAACGATGGCACGCCGAGCTGGCGGAAGTACCACTCTGACGACGACGAGTAATCCTCAAGGATGCCCCTCTTCAGATTTGAAGAGGGGTCATTCCCTGGATATAATATAGTTATGGACTACGATAAATATCTGAAGCTGCAAACTCGCCTTGAATGGTTTTATGATTTTCATCCGCAGTTTTTTGATGATATTCCGCCTGAACAGAAAAAGCTGCTACAGGACATATTTTTATATGACGCGCCAGACGAGGGTTATCCGGAGTCGTTGCAAGATTTTTATGATGAGACCATTAGCGGCAAGCCGACACTTCAGCATGATGCACTTCTAGCGGTAGATGCTTTGTATCGGGCAGCAGGCGCTGGGAGTTTGTTTGCTGATAATGAGTATCGTTCCCTTGCTGACTAAATTTTGGTCTATG
>CAJPLU010000038.1 GCA_905371595.1 Candidatus Saccharimonadota bacterium | reverse complement strand
TCGCCGCTGGTGCGCACTATCAAGTCGCATGGCGGCACATCTGGCGTATACAAAAATTGCTCAAAGATTTGCGCTGTTACTTTTTTATGTGTTGAAAGCGTTTTGCGCAAGGTGTTGACTGCATCTATAATTTCCTGGTGCCCACCATAGTTAAACGACAAAATCGCCGTGCCGTGCGTCAAATCTTTGGTGGCCGCTTCGGCCTCGTCAATCGCTTTTTTGACTCGGCGGCTGAGACGCACACGCGTCCCCGCCACCCTTAGTCGTATACCGTATTCAACGAAAATATGTAAATCGCGCGTCAACATTTGCACCACCAAATCCATCAAATGCTTAATCTCCGGGCCACTACGATGCCAGTTCTCGGTACTAAAAATATACGCACTGACATACGGCACGCCGCGATCGATAGTGTCGATGATAATTTCGCGCAACTTTTCATAGCCAGCGCTATGCCCTTCTTGCGCTGATAGACCCTGAGCTTTTGCCCAGCGGCGATTGCCGTCGACAATGAAGCCGACGTGTACTGGCAGTACTTTCTCGCTCATTAGATGGTTAGAATATCCTTTTCTTTGTCCTTGAAAGCGGCCTCTAGCTTGTCTTGGAATTCATTCATCAAGCGATCAAATTCTTTTTCAATCATTTTAAGATCGTCCTCGCTCAGCTCTTTAGCTTCCTTCATTTTTTTGGCGTCCTTGATACCGTCTTGGCGAATGTTGCGCAAAGCGATTCGCGCTTCTTCTAATTTTTCTGACGCTTGACGAACCAGCTGCTTGCGGCGCTCCTCAGTCAAGGCTGGTACTGGCACGCGCACTACCCGGCCATCGTCG
Organism: Candidatus Saccharimonadota bacterium; assembly: GCA_905371595.1. Classification (GTDB taxonomy): domain Bacteria; phylum Patescibacteriota; class Saccharimonadia; order Saccharimonadales; family Saccharimonadaceae; genus Saccharimonas. The sequence continues at coordinate 5,191 of CAJPLU010000038.1, read as the reverse complement.
CTCGGATTAAAACCAAGACTCTGATCGTTACGAATCGCCGCCGCGATATTTTGCAAATTGCTTGGATCAAAAGGTGTCACCAGCAACATTTGCGCCTCGGGAGCCGTCACATTAGCCACTTGATTGAGCGGCATGCTAGCACCGTAAGCTTCCACCGTCACACCCGCTAACATACCTGGATGCGCCCGGCCAGTGCGAATCTTGCGCAGCTCCTCGCCAAAGTGCTCAAATGCGCCTGTCATTTTTGCTTCATATTCATCTGTACTAAACATATACTCTCCTTTACTCTATTGTAACATCAAACGCTAATTTATCTGCGCTACTCCTAGCAAACTAGCCCGCCGGTCAAATCCCCGGCGCAAACGATACGCCTGACGAAAATCTGGTGAGCCGTCGACTTCTTGATAGGCATTCTCATCGAAAATCAGCCACACATCTAGCGGATAGTGCGGCCGTTCGGCTACCCGTGGCATTAACGTGTGATACAGGCGGAAAAACGCATCAGTCGTATGGTATGGCATATATGGCACGAATGCTCGCCCCAAAACCTCCGGCTCGCTGCCATCCTGGTTTAGCGGCAAGCCGCCAGTATCGCGAATCCGTTTAATAAACGCCGCCCGCCCTGCCTCGTTGGTAAATTTGCGCGATTGCAGCCCGCAAACAATAATCTCTTGGTACATGAAACGATGCAAAAACACTATATCCACATAGCGCGAAATCTCGTAAGTCTTGGTGCGATTCGGCCCCATACCAACGAAAGGATTATCAGCAAAATCATATCTATAAGCTGGAATATCAATATGAATAATTCCGCCTGTATCTTCGCTTAGCTGGTCTCGCAAAGCAATCAGCTGATCGTCAAGATCCTTGCTATCAATCCGCTCGTGGTCTTGAAAGACCTCGCTCTCGGGCCGCAAATCAATATCATCCAGCTCACTCGCACGCTCGCGCTCGCCGCCACTTGGCTTTTCGCGGTTGCTATAAAAGTCAAAACTACCAGATTCAAAATTGCGCATCTACATTCCGCCGTTGATTGCTCATGCTTTTATCATACCAAAATAACCGCCATATTTCAGCGGTTATATTGGTTGTATAAAACGTAGGCTTATTCGCCGCCAAGCTCGATACGCTTGAATTGGCTAACACGCACATTCTCGCCGCGCAGTGCTACTTGCTCTTTGATCAGCTCGCCGACGGTTTTGTTGTCGTCAAGTACGAAAGCTTGTTCAGACAAGACTTGTTCGGCAAAATACTTGTTGAGTTGCCCTTCGACAATTTGCTCGCGCATATTCTCTGGCTTATCTCGCAAACTGTCGCTTGCCAAAAACTCCTGCTTTTTCGCTTCGTAAACGTCGCTCGGAATATCCTCAGTTGTTGCATATTTTGGTGCCATCGCTGCGATCTGCATAGCAATTTGGTGCGCAAACTCCTTAAATTCTGGCAAGCGCGCCACGAAATCAGTTTCGCAGTTAACCTCGACAACCACGCCGATACGGCCCGAGTGTACGTAGCTCTCAATCAGACCTTCGCGCGTCTCGCGGTCGCCTTTTTTCTCGGCCTTAGTCAAGCCTTTCTTACGCAGTGCCTCGAGAGCTTTATCGAAGTCGCCCTCGGCTTCAACTAGCGCTTTTTTGGCATCGGTCAGGCCAATGCCGCTTAATTCTTTCAGCTTTTTAATGTCTTCGATTGATACGCCCATCCTATTTCTCCTCTTTTTTAGTCTTGCCTTCGTTCACTGCTGCTACAAAGTAGTCTAGCAACAATTGCAAACCTTTGATCGCGTCGTCGTTGCCTGGTATTGGATATTCAACTTTGCTCGGGTCGGCATTAGTATCAGCGATTGCCACTACTGGGATACCGAGGTTTTCTGCTTCAGCAATAGCATTTTTATCAACCAGCATATCGAGCACTATTAAAGCGCCGGGCTTACCATTCAATTCTTTGATACCGCCGTATTTGAAGTTCAAACTATCGATTTCTTCTTGGTAGCGCTGAACTTCTAGCTTATTATAGCGCTTCTCGAGATCGCCGTTGTCCATGCGGCGCTCGAGGTCGCGCAGCTTTTTGATTTGCGCGTTAGTAGTGGTGACATTGGTTAGCATACCGCCGATCCAGCGATTCACCACAAATGGCTGGCCAGCCGACTCGGCAGCCGCTTTGACGATATCTTTGGCTTGTTTTTTGGTACCGACAAACAAAACTTTTTTGCCGCTAGCGACTGTCTTGGTGATAAACGGCAAAGCTTTGTCCAGCGCCTCAACCGTCTTCGCCAAATCAATGATATGGCTATCCTGGCGTTTTGAGTGGATATACGGTGCCATCTTCGGGTGCCAGCGGCTAGTTTTGTGCCCAAAATGAACACCAGCTTCAAACAAAGCTTTCATGTCTACTTCTACAGACATCAGGTTACTCCTTTTCCTCGCCCGCCGCTTTTGGAGCTGCAACGAGCTGTGTCGTTAAAATTACTTCAAACGTAGTGTAGCATTATTAGCTATTTTTTTCAACAGCAAAAGGATTTCTCGACGGCCTATTTACACCAGATGCCTGCGCCAGAGATCCTGCTAGTTGCTCTAGAGAATCACAACTAGAACAATCGGCAGATTGGTCAGGATTAATTTCAGAAGAAAACAATAAATAGACCTCCCTCTTGTCATCGTCGTCTTTGCTACCGATTAGTTCACCTACGACAGAAACACGATTTCCTCTAGTAACGATCAGCCACCCTTTTCTATCACCGCCCTCTTCGCGGACAACACTAACCATGCGGTGATTCGCTCCATCGCCATCATCGCCTTCTTCTACATTAGTTCTTATAACTAAACCTGTTTCTTCATTTTCAAAAAATGATTCACCAGGCTGCAGACTAGCAACATAGCCTTTTATCTCTTTTATTATTTCTCTGATCAATTCTGGATCGCACTTATCGGCATCTGGTGATAAGCCAAGAAACATTTCTGTCATGTCTCGCCTCCTAATGTCATATTAACATTTTTCCTTGACACTAGCGAACCCGCCACGCTAGTTACTAAGATATTCTTCGTTCTCTTCCAAAATACCTTCTCTAGCCAGCTAGCAATTCTATTATAACCAGGAATTTTCATTTCAATAAGTAAGTCCTCTATAGCGCGGTTCAAAGGTACCTTTGACCTCAAATTAGCCTCCCCGTCTTGTACGTCTATATACGCATCTTCTGGCGGAGCATGTACGGCTAAACCTTTGTCCAAACAAGAGAGGCATTCCGCCAGGCTTGCTTCTCCGCCAAAACGACGAGCGCCAGAACACGACATCAGATTGATATTTCGCAAACCATCATCGCCTGCTTTTATCATATTGATGAGCAAAGTAATAGGGTTCTGCCTTAATACACTGGTATCTCTTGGCAGAGTATAACCAGAGGCTAACAACAATCCATTAGCACTGCCATGGCCAGCGATAGTCAACCGGTCGATAGTATCAATGCCCATATTCTGCAACGTCGCAACTCTATCCTGAGTATCGTTAGCAGAACCTACTTCGATGGGTATAATATCCGAAGACTCTGTGCGTCTGAAATTTTTAAAGGCGCCATTATGATCGCCCGATTTGCCAATTAGAACAACCGACCACGACTTTTCTTCACCCTTACCATTCACCAAATCAACCATGCTATCTAACGTTTGCAACGACCAGCGAGAAAAAATTGCTATCCCAAGCTTGTCATGCAGTTTAAGTACATTATCGCGGCCCAAATGCTCCACAGCTCTTATATACTCCATATACTCTGTTTGACCTTCTTCCGTCATATAGACTTCCCCTATATTAATCGTCCCATATTGTCCTATATATTTACCGTATTCATCTATGACAGATTTAGCCGATTCGTCATCGCCAAGCAGTACTCTATTACACATTTCATACCGCCATATCATCCGTTCGTAATCGCTATTTTCAAAATCAATATTTTTCTTATCTACGATACGACCGCCGCTATCATGAAACTCCTCTCTAGCAGCCTGGGCGCAACGATACACTGTACCATTACCCGATTCAAGCATCCATTTTACATACTCGCTACAGAAATCCGGATACTCAAGCAAATCGTCTGGCCAATCGACTAATGGTACGTCGGCAATTTCTTCAACTAGTTTGATAGCTTTACTTATAGCGGAACGCTCTTCTCGCGACCGTTCGTCTCTAGCTAGGCAGACATTCCTAATGGTTCTATCGAGATATCCTTTATATTTTACCTTCAATTCTGCCAGGTCGCCTTTGCGCATTTCATCTATATCATCGCACAACCTTCTGAAGAAGTCGCGACGTCTACTATACTCGTCGTCCTCAGTGCTTACAGCTTCTATTTCTAGCGGCGTTTGTGCAGGGTAATATTCAGGTGTTTTGTCATTTGTCATTTTTGTTTCTGTTACGTATCCATCGTAATTATACACTATTTTTGCTAATATTCACCTTTTTTGTTATGCTTACATCATGAAAGAACGTTTTCGCAAGATTTCTTCGCGCGCCTCAACGCTAGCTGGTTCGGCTGGCGTATTTATCTTAGCAGCCGCTTCGATAGCCGTCTGGTTCATCACCGGGCCGATCTTCAATTTCTCTGATACCTGGCAGCTAGTCATTAACACTGGTACGACAATTGTTACTTTTTTGATGGTTTTCTTGATCCAAAATACCCAAAACCGCGATAGCCGGGCCATCCAGCTCAAGCTCGACGAGCTGATTCGCTCTACCAAGGGCGCCCGCATGCGCTATGTCGGACTAGAAGATTTCAGCGACGAAGACCTAGCTGACATCGAGGAAGAAATTCGCGCTATTACCCAGCTGCCAGCTTCGCAGCGCGCGCTACGTAAACTTCACGACAAAATCAGCAGCGAAAAGGAACGCCGTAGCAACGAAAAGCGCCGCAAAACTCATTTTTGACAGACAGATAGATTTTTGTTAAAATACTACAGTTATGAAAAGCAGTATTCACCCACAGGACTATCGCCTGGTCGTATTTAGCGACGAACAAGCAGGCTTCGCGTTCTTGACTCGCTCAACAGCGCAATCGACCGAAACAATCAAATGGAAAGACGGCCAGACTTACCCGTTAGTCAAAGTCCACATTTCGAGTAAATCGCATCCATTCTTCACTGGCGAAGAAAAGATTATCGACACCGAAGGCCGCGTTGACCGCTTCAAGGCCCGCCAAGCCGCCGCG
>CAJPLU010000037.1 GCA_905371595.1 Candidatus Saccharimonadota bacterium | reverse complement strand
GCTACGAACACTGCACCATATGACTATGGTCTAGGCCGGCGCAAAAGCGCTACTGCCCGCGCTCGCCTGACCGCCGGCAAAGGCGCGATCACCATCAACGGCAAGACTGCCGATGAGTACCTATCGGGCAACAAGACTTTGCTAGCCGAGATTACTGATCCGTTAGCAACCGTCAACAAGCAAAAAGAGTTTGACGTCAGCGTACTAGTGCGCGGCGGCGGGCTTAGCGGCCAAGTTGACGCTATCAAGCAAGCGATTGCCAAAGCGATTACTGCTGGTGCCGCCGACTTGCGTGCTCCACTCAAGAAGGCCGGCTTCATGAAGCGCGACCCGCGCGAGAAAGAGCGCAAGAAATACGGCCTGCGCAGCGCCCGCAAACGCGAGCAATACTCAAAGCGCTAGCTCTTCGCCGTTTAGAGCAGGCTCAAATACTCCGTTTGTTAGGGCGGGGTATTTGTTTTGCCTGAGTAGCTTGATTATTTCGCTATAAAAGTATATAGTAATACTTATTATAAATAATAGGTGGGCTGCATATAGGCTACAAGCCGCTAATCCCGAAGGAGGGGATTGAAGCATCATGGCAACAGGCTCAAAAGGCCCAGAAGTTCTAACAGGAACAAGAGAAGGAGAAAGTGTTAGCCGCCGCGAAGCGCTAATAACCTTAGGACTCACCGGCCTATTAGCGGTAACCGCAGCCTGCAGCACCAGCAAGCCAGAGCTACCACACGAACAGCAACAAAAACCGATGCCGTCTGAGCATCCAAGTCATGACACGTCCCGGCTTGTCGTAGTCTGCGACCGAAATAAAGGACTTATCAGAGTAGTGGGTCCTGAAGAGACACAGAGAGATCCCCAGCGATATAGCCTCCGCACAGAGGATTGTTGGGAAGAAGGAGCGCCGCCGAGCAACGTTGATCCACTGCCGCCAGCAGCGCCGGCCTCGCCTACAGGCACATCGCCCACTAGCAAATAGCCACCTACGATTAAAGCTTCCGCCTCTGTATAACAAAGCACTCAGCATAATAACGCTAGCCGATCCGTGCTATACTTATACATAAGGATTATAGTATGGAAACAACTTTAACAGGGGTCAAAATATCAGAAAGCGCAATCGCAACCAATTCCAACCAAACAGCTATTCTCCTCGACAACGTCTCGAAAGATTACAAACTCGGCAAACAAACCGTTAAGGCGCTTCGTGGAATAAACCTAGCGATCGAGCGAGGCGAACTGGTCGCCATTACTGGCGCTAGCGGTAGCGGCAAAAGTACGCTACTGCAAATTATCGGCTGCCTTGATCAGCCAACCTCAGGATCTGTTGTCATCGAGTCCAAGGAGACGACTAACTTGCGCGACAGCCAGCTCAGTCAACTACGTCAAAATACTATCGGTTTCGTTTTTCAATCGTTTTATCTGCAGCCTTTTCTGCAGCTTAGCGATAATATTACTGTACCAGCCATGTTCACTGCCAAAAAGAAAAGTCTTATCGACGCCAAAGTAACTTGGCTACTCCAAAAAGTCGGTCTAGAAGAGTACGCAAACCGCCTACCCAAAGAACTTTCAGGCGGGCAAATTCAACGTGCCGCAATTGCTCGAGCGCTAATAAACAATCCGCGTATCATTCTGGCCGACGAGCCAACTGGCAACTTGGATTCGACCAACAGTCAATCAATTATCGATCTGTTCCGCGAAATCCGCTCAACTCTCGGTTCGACAATTGTTATAGTTACTCACGATGCGAGCATTGCCCGCCAAGCCGACCGCGTCATAGAATTAAAAGACGGAGCTATCACATGATTCGCCCATCGTACGCTGTAAAACTAGCCCGCACCAAGCTTCATTCAAAATGCGGCATGCTTTTCGCTTCCACTATCGTGGCAAGCTTGTTATTCGCGGCGTTAATCGCCATAATTATTGTCTTTACTGGCGCCGAAAAGAGCGCAGAAATGTTTATAAAGAAAGTTGGCAACGACCGCTACCTTGTCAAAGCATCACCAAATATACCAAACAAAGCTTTAGGAATCACCAACAACCTATCCTTAGAAGAGATTAGAGAACTCAAAGCGTTCGAGAAAAAATACTATCAGAATCTGCAAGACAAATATAAATCGCTGGGATTAGCTTACGACAAGAGCACCGAAGTTCCAGCCCTGCTACCAGCTTCTTGGATGCCCGACTCACTTCCAGAAGAACAACGAGTGACTGTTAATTTTTCTTCGCCAGTCATAAGTGATTTCAATGACCAGCAATTTGAAAAATACGCTAAAACTGCCAACAACAAGCTAACCAATCTCAAAGAAATCGGCAGCAAATACGACGCCGCTGGCTATTATATCGTTGACAAAATAAGCGGTTTACCCCAAATCCCCGCGCTACGCCTAATCCAAAATGACAAAGAAGACTTCGGCAACTCTAACCCCAAAGCAGACGATATGACAACTTACGGCTATTACACTAACGCCATATATAATAGCAACTATACTTTCACCGACCAGCAGCTTCTACGCCGTTATATGCTAGCAACCGATGCGTCACACCTAAACGGCATACCAGTGGTGGTCTCCGTTCAAGAAGCCGTCTCATTATTTGGTAAGAAGCTTAACCTTGAAGCCGAGCCGGCCGACACTAACCAAAAATCTACATGGCTTAAAAACGTCCAAGAAAAATTAAACGGCTATACTTATCAGGTTTGCTACCGCAATTCAACCGAACAAACACTGATCAAGAAAATCCAACAAGATTATATCGAGACAAAAGCCAACGAAATCAACAAAAACTACCAAAAGCCCAGTTTGATTTACGATTACCCAAAGCAAGCCTGCGGCAATATCACTGTCAAGTCCGACACGCGAACTACTACCGAAAAGAAGAGTGACGATTCTAACGAAGCCAACCAGAAGAAACTTGGGACATATATAGTACCCAAGCACAAATTGCTCACTTTTCAAATTGTCGGCATTAAATACGCGCAACCGCAAACCGATTACAAGAAAAATGCTAGCGAATATATCAAGAATCTACTAGCTTCGCAAGATTCTTCATCGGCACTAGATATCCCTATTCAACTGTACAATTCTCTGCCAGAAAAACTAAAGTTCGATGATATCCAGCAACAAGAAGCAAGCTCTACGGCTGTACGGCTAATGAGAGATGAATTCACTCCCCGCGTTTTAGAATTTTCTAGCGTTGCAAAAGCGCGAGCGTTTCTCGACAACGAGGCTTGTCCAGAGCTTAATGATAAATGCAATAAGCAGTTTGCCGCCAACCCATACGGGTCAAACTACCTGATTCTGGATGAAATAGGGAAGTTGTTTAATCAAATCGCTAGCATTGCGCTGCCTACAGTACTAGGATTAGCAATAATTATAATTTGGTTCACTGTTTCACGTATCATCGCAGAAAACCGTAAAGAAACTGCCATTTACCGCGCGATGGGCGCGAAACGGCGCGATATCGCTTGCATTTATATCATATATGTTGCAATCGTAGCGTTAAGAATCGCCATTGTCTCGCTAATTTTAGGAATTGCAGCCGCATTCGCCATAGCAAATACCTACGGCAAAAACCTAACTGACACTGCAGCGACAGCCTTCGGAACAGTTGGCAGCGCGCCGCAATTTAGCGTTTTTAGCCTAGAATCGCCTATGCTTATAATTATTATTGGCTCGATATTCATAGTCAGCCTAATTGCCAGCATTCAACCGCTGCTACGCAACGTACGCCGCAATCCAGTCCAGGATATACGCGATTAAAAGCTATTTCTTAGCATCATCGCGATAAGCCTTATACTGAAAATACAACGCCGCGCACACCAGCGCGATAGCCAGCGCGAATTCAAACAGATGAAGCGGCACATTTGGCGGCTACTTAGCACTCATCGTATCCATAGATGTCTCAATTGAAATATACGAAACTAGCGCCGACGCAAACAAGAAAACGTAATATGCAATCCGACACTGAGTTTTATTCATAACGCTATTGTATACGCAGCCAACACTAGCGTCAAACAGCAACTATCTCAATCGTCGTACTCAATATGACAGCACAAGCGTACTCTGTTATAATCATAATATGTCCAAAGAAACAATCCTCACTGGCGTGCGCGCCAACAACGATATTCACATTGGCAATTATTTTGGGGCGATTCTGCCGATCGTCGATATGGCGAAGCGCCGCTCAGCCGATTATGATATCAATCTGTTTATCCCCGATCTACATAGCTTCACCACGCCGATTGACCACAGTAAATTGTATGACAGCATTCTCAATAACGCCCGGATTTATACGGCCGCCGGACTGCCGCTGGACAACCAGGCAATTCATTTGTACCGCCAAAGTCGCGTCCCGGCCCACAGCGAGCTGGCGTGGATTTTGGATTGCTTCACTGGGTTTGGCGAGATGAGCCGGATGACGCAGTTTAAGGATAAAATAAAAGTAGACCCTTTGCGAGCCGACTTCCTAACTGTTGCGAAAAACGCTATTGCATCAGATCACACAAACAACAAAGGACTTGTCGCACGCACAGCAAAAATGGAACTGGAAGAATTGTTTAGCAAGCTATTACACGTACAATCGTCCGTCGGCCTCTTCAACTACCCAGTCCTGATGGCCGCCGACATCTTGCTTTACGGCGCCAGCTACGTGCCGGTTGGCGACGACCAGACGCAGCACCTGGAATTTACCCGCGACATCGCCGAACGGATGAACCGCAAATTTGGCGATCTGTTCGTTGTGCCCAAACCAGTCGCCGAGCAGCATCAATTCTTCGGCAATGACCAAGGCCTGAGGATCAAAGACCTAGCGAACCCGGCCAAAAAGATGAGTAAATCCGACGACAGCGGCAAGGGCGTCATTTTCCTTGGCGACGAGCCAGAGGCAGCACACAAAAAAATCATGAGCGCCGCCACCGACTCGCTAGGCAAGGTACAGTACGACAAAGAAAACCAGCCTGGTATTTCTAATCTGCTGGAGATTTTGACCCTGGTACGCCAAGACGCCGGAAAAGACGTCAGCTTGGAGCAGACTATTAGTGAATACGCCGGCATGGAGCGCTACGGCGATTTCAAGCGAATCGTGGCTGATGAAGTGGCAGAGTTCTTGGCGAATTTCCAGGCGCGTCTGGCCGCAGTTGATGAGCCGGCAATTGAACGTAAATTGGAATCGAGCGAGCGCGCCATGACCATCGTCGCCAACGAAACCTTGCTCCGCGTCCAAAAAGCCGTGGGACTCAGGAGATAGCGCCAACATGCACCAATCCAACCGTCTGAACAGGGAAGCAGCGTAATCGTATGAAAATCACCGCCAATGACTTACTGGCGATCTTGCGCCGCTTCAACGTAGCAAACGCAGATAACTTGCCGCGCCATATCGACCAGATCAAAAACAGCAATCCTAACCCAATCAATCAGCTGGTGCGCTTTCGCTTTAACCGCCAGCATTATTTCGTGCTGATTGACGACACCGCCGAAGACCGCGAAAATTATATCATGGAGCAAATATTTACCGCCAAAAGCGACGCTCGCGGCGTGATTTTCGAAAACCCAACCAGCGAGTTAACTACCTACGGCTTACCATTCAAAGGCAAAGATATCTATCTGTTTCAACAGGTGAGCGATAGCCAGCGGCTGGATAGTTTGCTAGCCAAACGCTACCCAGAAACCAGCCGATCAACCTGGCAAAAATATATCAAATCTGGCAATGTATCTGTCAACGGCACGCCAGCCAAAAGTACCAGCCAGCTAGTCACCGAAGCCGACGAAATCGCCGTCAATCTGCCCGAAGCTACCGATTACAGCGACGAGGAGCTACCGTTACTTTATCTAGACAATAACGTCATCGTTGTCAACAAACCAGCCGGCGTTCTGACTCACAGCAAAGGGGCGCTGAATGACGAATTTACGGCCGCCGACTTTTTCCGCCGTTACACCACCGTCGGGCTGGAAACTAACCGCCCAGGCATCGTCCATCGGCTAGACCGCGACACCAGCGGCGTTATCATCGGGGCGCGCACTCCCGAAGCTTTTGAATTGCTCAAAAAACAGTTCTCCCAGCATCTCGCCAAGAAAACATACCTAGCCATCGTCGACGGCACACCGCAACCACTAACCGCTAAGATTGATATTCCGATCGGCCGCAACCCATCGGCGCCCAGCACCTTTCGCCCCGACCCAAATGGCAAGCCAGCGCAAACCATTTACCAAACGCTCGCCACGCACCATAATCTCAGCGCTATTAAACTCTGCCCGCAAACTGGGCGCACTCATCAGCTGCGCGTTCACCTGCGTCATTTACACACACCGAGTCACGGCGACCGCATCTACGGCAAATCTG
>CAJPLU010000036.1 GCA_905371595.1 Candidatus Saccharimonadota bacterium | reverse complement strand
TCATCAAGGGCTCAGCCACCAAAGCTCTCGAAGGCGACAAAGAGTCTGAAGACGCTATCATGGAATTGGTCAAGGCGATGGACGACTACTTCGAGCTGCCAAAGCGCGACCTCGACAAGCCATTCTTGATGCCAATCGAAGATGTCTTCTCGATCAAAGGTCGTGGCACCGTGGCTACTGGCCGTATCGAGCAAGGTGTCATCAAGCTGAACGACCCAGTCGAAATTGTTGGCCTAAAACCAACTCAGAGCTCGGTCGTAACTGGTATCGAAGCCTTCAAGAAAACTCTTGACCAGGGCCAAGCCGGCGACAACGCTGGTTTGCTGCTGCGCGGTATCGAGCGCGAGCAGATCGAGCGCGGCCAGGTTATCGTTGCTCCAGGCACACTGACTCCGCACACTGAGTTCGAGGCTGAGGTTTACATCCTCAAGAAAGAAGAGGGTGGACGCCACACGCCGTTCAGCAAGGGCTACAAGCCGCAGTTCTACTTCCGCACCACTGACGTGACCGGTGAAGTTGAATTGCCAGCCGACAAAGAAATGGTTATGCCAGGCGACCAAGTGACCTTCAAGGTTAAATTGCTCGCCCCAATCGCTATGGACAAAGGTCAAGACTTCGCTATCCGCGAAGGCGGCCGTACTGTCGGCGCTGGCGTGGTGACCAACATCATCAAGTAATTTACAACTCTGTAAGTTACTGCCGAAAGCACCTCCGGACTATCGGGGGTGCTTTTATTGTCTGCAACTAGCAACCACCGATAAGATTAAACCTTAACACGTCTTATCGCCCGCCCAGTTCTTGCAATTCACGCTAATTATTGCTATAGTAATGTTCGTATTAATTAATCGCCTCGAGAACTCTGCCAGACGCTAACGAAACCGATTCGAGCAGAGGTTACGAGGTAAAAGGAGTAACAAAATGGCCGAAGATAAAGGTCTGACCATCCGCATCCGCCTCAAGGCGTATGACCACACAGTTATTGATGAATCTGCTAAGCGAATCGTCGACACCGCTGTTCGTACTGGCGCAACAGTCGCCGGGCCAGTGCCGCTGCCAACTCGCCGCAGCACTTATACGGTAACGAAAAGCCCGCACGTCTACAAAATGGGCGGCGAAACATTTGAAATGCGCGTGCACAAGCGCTTGATTGATATTTCTAACGCTACGCCAAAAACCATCGAGAACTTGCAAAATCTATCATTGCCAGCTGGCGTTGACGCCGAAATTAAAATGTAAATAGCATCTTGCTCTTTGCGCAAGAAAAGACTCTACGGACGCTGAGGGGGTCTTTTCTTTTTTTATGAGACAGAATAGCAGTTATAGAGCCACGAAACAGTGAAGTACGACGCTTATGATATACTTGAATTATGGCTTCACAGCGGCACAAACAACGCACATACGCCCGCAACCGTGTATTTAGCCGGCGCGGCAACGAAAAGTTCGAACCTGACGGCGTCTATTTGCTAAAACTAGTCACGGTAACGATTGCTGGCACATTATGGCTAAAATTCAAAGTGCCGCTAAGCATCGGCAGCTTAGCACTATCAGCCTTTCCGCTGGGGCTAATTGGCGGAGCACTGGCCGTTTACCTCTGGGAAAAGTGCCCAGGCAACCGGCACATATGGTACGCGATTTTGCTGATCGTAGCTATTGTGTCATATTTCTTGCCAGCGGGAATCTTGCTTTGACAGCCGATAAAAGTTTGTATTTAAATAGCTCTAAATTTTTAGCGCTTCGTCTGTATATGAATACGGCATGGTATAATGAAATTCAGGAGAGCGCATGGCACTAACTAATGACGACAAGCAATGGATTAAAGAAGCAATTGTTGAAGGCTTTAATGGAGCGTTGGAGACAATTGTACTACCGCGATTTGACGCAGTTGAAGCAGATATATTGGAATTGAAAAGAGATGTATCTGGGCTGAAAGAGGATGTATCTAGTTTGAAAAGCGACATGCGCGAGGTCAAAAGCCGGCTCGACAGTGTTGAGAGTGATATTCGCGAAGTCAAGGATCGACTTAGCGGTGTTGAAAGCGAGATGCGCGAGGTCAAAGATCGACTCGGGCGAGTTGAAGGCGAGCTGCAGGCACTTACTAACGATATTGAAGAAATATACGATGTTATTTATAGCAAGCCGAATAAAACTTTGATGAGCGCCGGCTTCGCCAAGATGTCGTCAAAAGAAAAACTGCTAGTCATTAACGAAGAATTGTTAAAGATAGCGAAAGATACAGGCGTTGTTTTACCGCGCTAAAAGGCGGTTGCATAGAACGCTAAATATTACTTATAATCTAATATATCAACCTACAAAGACAAGTATTAAGACCTTGATTTGAAATGATTCGATTTTACTTACAAAAACTAGTTCGTGACAAGGTGGTTAAAAAGTGTCTCGATGATGAAGAAGTTTTGCATACGGAGTACCGAAAGCTAGGCAAGCAAGAATTTCGCCGCGAGCTGCTTCGTAAAGTTCACGAGGAGGCGGATGAAATCCCATTGAACGACGATCGGCGCGACGAATCTCTCAAAGAGCTGGCTGATCTGCAAGAAGTCGTTGATGCACTACGCCAAGATTTTGGCTTTTCTATAGAACAAGTCCAAGAGGAAATGTCGCGTAAAAAGCAAGATAAGGGCGGCTTTGACAAACGACATTACATTAAATATCATGATTTGGCTGATGATAGTAAATGGGTGGAAATCTTCCGCGCTCAGCCAGAGAAGTATCGCGAAGAAACGGCGGACAGTAAAGAACGGATCCGTTGCGCAAAAATCAGCAAGGGCACGTACAAGCATAGCAAATCAGGCAAACTATACGAGGTGATCGGCCTAGCCTTAGAAACTGAGACGGAAGAACTTTTGGTGATCTACCGGCCTCTATATGAAAACGAATATGAACTATTTGCCCGCCCTGCCAGCATGTTTACGGAAACAGTAGTGCTGGACGAGAAATATGTGCCGCGATTTGAGAAAGTAAACTCTGAAACTCGAGAGCAAGTGCAATGAAGGCGGTCACGTTTATCACCGGCAATCCGCACAAACTTGAAGAGGCTAAGTCGGTTCTGAAAGGCTATGGGATTGTTGTCGAGCCGCTACAAATTAACATTGATGAAATCCAGCATCATGATCCGCTGAAAATTACCGAAGCAAAAGTTAAATTGGCGTATGAAAAAGCGGACCAGCCGGTTGTCGTTAATGATAGCAGCTGGGAAATTCCAGCACTGGGCGGCTTTCCGGGCGGTTATATGAAAGACGTTGTCGGCTGGTTTACGGCTGAAGATTTTTTGGCTTTGATGAAAGATAAAAATGATCGGAGAATTATATTGCATGACGTCGTGGCGTACTTTGATGGCGAGCAATTAAAGCTGTTCATATCTGATCAAACTGGCGTATTTATAAACGAGCCGCGCGGCGAAGGAACGTCAATGAATCAGGTTGTATCAATGGAGGATAGCGGCGGGTTAACAATTGCTGAAGAGTTTGCGCTCCGTCATGATGGTGCGGAAATTAACCCTTCTCATTTTCAGCATTGGCAGAAATTTGGCGAATGGTTTACTGCTCACGACAACGATTAGCTACCGCAATGGTGTATAATTCATCATATGGATAGGTTTAAGAGGCCGAAGCTTTACTGCTTTTCGCCGCCGGTGATGCTGGCAACGCTAGCGATTGAGCTTGTTTTGGCGTTATATACGTTTTGGCGCTATAAACTAAACACTGTGACAAGGATTGCTATGGCGCTGCTCGTCTGCCTGGCGCTGTTTCAGTGGGCTGAGTATAATGTCTGCGAAGGTACGATTTTTCTTGATAGCCTAGGCTGGGCGAAGCTTGGTTATGTGGCGATTACCATGCTGCCGCCTCTGGGTATTCATTTGATTTATCAACTTTCTGGCGATAAAAGGCGCTGGATTCCAGTTCTATGTTATATTTTGGCGGCACTATTTGTCGGCTATTTTTTATTGGAAGCTGACGGTGTAAAAGCTGGCGCCTGCTTAGGCAATTACGTAATCTTTGAGAATCGCGATGAATTTTATCCGATTTATGCAGGATACTACTATGGTTTGTTGATTATTGCTATTGTATACGCTTATATCCAAAGTAAAGCCGCTGCAAAAAATATTCGCCAATCTTTGTGTTCGCTAATGATTGGCTATATCTTGTTTATGGTACCGACAACGTTTGTTAATATCGTAGATCCGTCGACGATTTCTGGCATTCCGTCGATTATGTGCGGTTTCGCAGTGCTGTTAGCGGCAACTTTAGCGGGCAAGGTCTTACCAGAATACTTTGATAAATAAGGCTGCGCGATATTGACGAGCTATAGCTAGACGTGCTATAATAGTAGATGTAATTCTATTACGCGTAATATTAACTATAGAGACTCGCGCGAATTGGCAAGTCCGGGCAACGGATACTACCAGCCGCCGAGGCTTTTAAATGGGAGCAAGAGGGCAATGAAAGCACTTTTCGGTACCAAAATTGGTATGACCCAAATCATTGGCGAGGACGGCACCACTATTCCGGTGACGCTGATCCAAGCTGGCCCGATGACTGTGACTCAGGTCAAGTCTGTCGAAACCGACGGCTACAACGCAGTCCAGGTGGCATATGGTACGGGTAAGAACCTGAGCAAGGCCGTGGCTGGACATGTCAAACCAGCCGGTGTGACCCCGAAAAAAATCGGGGAAATTCGCGTTGACGAACTTGGCGAAATCAAGGTCGGCGACACATGGAACGTCTCGGAGTTCGAGCTCGGCGACGTTATTGATGCTACCGGCATCAGCAAGGGTAAAGGTTGGGCTGGCACTATCAAGCGGCACAACTTCAAACGCCACCGCAAAACCCACGGCGGCAAGGGTAACACTCGCAAAGTCGGTTCAATCGGCAGCATGTACCCGCAAAAAATATTCAAAGGCAAGCGCATGGCTGGACACATGGGCGCCGAACAGGTCACTGTCAAGAACCTGAAGGTCGCTTATATCTCGGTTGAAGACAACTTGATTGGTGTCAAGGGCGCAGTGCCAGGCCCCAAGAAGGGCTTAATCAAATTAGGAGGTGCTAAGTAATGGCTGAATCAACCAAGCCAGCAAAAGCAGCCTTGCCAAAGAGTGTGTTTGAGGTTGACGTACCAAACCACGAGCTGTTAAAACTTGCGTACGACGCGTTTTTGGCCAACAGCCGCCAGGCAAGCGCTACCACCAAAACCCGCGGCGAAGTTCGCGGCGGCGGCAAGAAACCGTGGAAACAAAAAGGAACCGGCCGAGCACGTTTTGGCTCGACCCGCAACCCAATCTGGCGCCACGGTGGTATCGTTTTTGGGCCGCGCGGCAACGAAAACTACAGCAAAAAGCTATCCAAGACTAGCAAGCACGTCGCCTTGCGCCAGGCTTTGACACTCGCCAACCAAGACAAAAAAATCTTGGTCAGCGATATCAAAACTACCGGCAAAACCGCTGAAGTCGCTAAATTCCTCGCCGCCAAGAAATGCAGTGAGAAAGACCGCGTTCTACTCGTCGTCGACGAAAAGGCTCCAGAGCTGATGCGCGCTACAAATAACTTAGCCAATGCTCTCTTGGTGCGCGCGCAATACCTCAGCGTTTACTACATTTTGAACGCCGACAAAATCGTTATCACGCCAGCCGCCGTCAAGGCAGTCGAGGCGTGGCTAGCAAAGGAGGCGAAGTAATGAAACTCGTTTTAGTTACTCCACGCGTTAGCGAGAAAGCTTACCGGCTAGTCACCAACGAAAATACTTACATTTTCGATGTGCCGATGAGCGCTAACAAAAACGAAATCAAAGCAGCCGTCGAAGCGCAATTCGAAGGCGTCAAGGTCGCCAAAGTAACGACGCTCGTTCAAAGCGGCAAAGCTGTTCGCTTCTCGCGCGGCAAAAACCGCTACCCTGGCACTACTCATCGCCAGGATAGCAAAAAGGCTTACGTTCGCCTGAGCGAAGGTAAAATCAAAGTATTTGAGCAAGAAGAAGTCAAGGAGGATAAGAAGTAATGGCTGTCAAGCAATACAACCCAACCACTCCTGCCCGTCGCGGTATGACTTCGCAGGATCTCAGCGAGGTAACTACTCGTAAACCGCTGAAAAGCTTGGTTAAAGCCGGCAAGCAGAAAGCTGGCCGTAACAATACCGGCAAAATCACCGTGCGCCATCGCGGCGGCGGCGTCAAGCGGCATTACCGCTTAGTCAACCACGCCATGCCGGCTAATATGACTTTGACTGTCGAAGAAATCGAGTACGACCCAGGTCGTAGCGCTCGTATCGCCCGCGTCAAAGATCAGCACGGCTTGTACCACTATATTTTGGCAGATACCGCCATGACTAAAGGCGCAGTCATCAAAACTGGCGTTGACGCTCCTGTCGAGGCTAGCAACCGCATGCCGCTAGCTAGTATTCCAGTTGGTACGCAGATTTACGCTATCGAGATTAATCCAGGCCGCGGCGCCCAAATGGTTCGTTCAGCTGGTACTAAGGCTCAATTGATGGCCAAAGAAGGCAACTATGCTATGGTACGTATGCCGTCAGGCGAAGTTCGCAGGTTCCGCTTGGAATGCGAAGCTAGCCTCGGCGTAGTCGGCAATGTCCAGCATCAGAACGTCAAGCTTGGCTCGGCTGGCCGCCGCCGCCGCATGGGTTGGCGCCCAAGCGTCCATGGCAAAGCCATGAACCCAGCTGATCACCCAATGGGTGGCGGTGAAGGCAAGACCGGTCCTGGCCGCATCCCGAAGACGCCGTGGGGTAAGCCAGCAATTGGCTTCAAGACCCGCCGCCGCAAATCAACTAATAAGATGATTGTCCGCAGTCGTCACGAAGCTAAGAGGAAGAGGT
>CAJPLU010000035.1 GCA_905371595.1 Candidatus Saccharimonadota bacterium | reverse complement strand
GCCCACCAACTCATCGACACCGGTAATGGTGGGGAGGTAGTCAGATATCTCGATAAATTCACCGGCCTTGACCATAACGAAATTGCTCACAAACTAATCGACGCCGGCAGTGGTTGGCTAATCGCTCACAACCTCGATAAATTCACCGGCCTCGATGCTAGCGTCGCCCATAAACTAGTCGACGCTGGTGATGGTGGGGAGGTAGTCAGATATCTCGATAAATTCACCGGCCTCAACCACAGCGAAATTGCCCACCAACTAATCGACGCTGGTGATGGTGGGGAGGTAGTCGGAAATCTCGATAACTTCACTGGCCTCGACGCCAGCGTCGCCCATAAACTAATCGACGCTGGCTACGAATTACAAGTATTGCAATGTGCACATGTCTTTGGTGAATCTACCTCAGAAATAGTTCTTGGTTGTATAGATAAGATAAAACTAGACGCTGATGTAGCGGACGCTGTCCTCGAGCATTTATCAGATTACGGCATGGATACAGCTGCGCAGTGTACTGTATTGTGGGCATGCGCCAATCACTATTCGACCGCGCAAAAAGTTGCTCAGCTTGACTTAGAGGGACTTATTGGTTCAGAAGAGGCGTCTAAGCTACGTGCGCATATTGCCGAACTCAAGCCAGATCTGCAGGGCGTAGAGAAATATAATCCGTATGCTGATGAGGCGGGCGATATGGAACACGTGACATCATCTCGACCAGGGACGAAGTTTCACGAAAGAGCAATCCAAGCCAATCGACGTTTGCGATCTCCCGAGACCGAAGAAGATAGAGAACTTGCAGAGACAATTCAACAAGCTTACGATAAACTACGGGCAGATATAGCGTCGCAGTACGGAGACCAATATTCTCAAGAGATGTTTGGTAAGCGTGGTGACAAGTTAGGCGATATCTGGCCAGCGTATCGTAGACTGGTAGCAGATTATATAGCCGTAATGGACGAGTATGGTCTACCTGAAGCTCTAGAAAGAGCGGCTAAAGCATTCAATCAGGTACTTAGAGTTGATACTAAATATTACGATAAATTGTTTGCCGAGTGGGACGCTAAGCGAATAGGTGAGAAAGAATTTGAAGAAGTATTCCTCGGTCGTGACGGCGTCTATGCGTACGTGGCGCGCCGCGCTCAACTCTACGCGCGCCGCCGCAGGCTTGGTATGAGTAGCCACGCGGCGGGCGGGTCGCTCATGGAGTTCCCTACCTACCTTGTGTATCCGCGAGGGTTCCGCGATGAGCTTGATGATGTAGTGAAAGATGAATATCTGCATCCTCGTATCCAAAATCCAGATGCTGCCCATTACTACGATACTGGATTTACAGGAACGATTCCTGAAGACATTATGAGAGTGCTAGGAGTGTCAGAATCAGACCGTGACAATCAAATTAGACTGCTTAGTGCAAGTGACCGACCAAGAACAGTGCTGGGACTAAAAGGTGACAAGCCAGAAAGAGATCAGATAGTAAATACTATAGAACACCATGTCAAGGACGAAGAGTCGGCAGAGGGTTTGTATCGCACCGAAGATGGCAGGCTGGAACCATATAGCCGACCGACCGAACCTGATGAACGGCTGGCTTTTCGTATGACACAGCTAGCTCTGAGCAGGCATTATTATACTCGCGAGCTAAAAAGCACGGAGCCAGTCAATTTGGGTTACGAGGTGAAGCGCCTAGAAGGCCAACGAGAAATGAGAATCGATGGGGAATATAGCGAGGCGGTGAAAGGCCGGCTGGCTGAATTGTTCTCGAGCCATGATATTGGTGCTGAGCTATTGCAGTCTGCGACATCGCTCAAAATAGCGAACCCAAACGATCCGTATCCTGGTGAGGCGGTTTTTGAGCTATCGGTTGGCGGCGACACCGAGGTGATTGTGAAAAACGTCGTGAAGGCAAAGCAGCAGGGGCCAATTGATGAATTTGAGGCACTTTTATTGCTACGCAAACTTGGTGTTGATGCGCCAAAGCCAATCGCCCGGGTCTTTACGAGCGGACAGCAAGGCTTTATTGTGATGGAAAAGATAAATGGCGAGAGCGGACGAACGGTAAAAGATTTCTTTGCAAACAATGCTGTGTCGGAGGCAAATCAGCGAGAGTTGATGGCCGACGCTCTTTCGCGCATGCGAGACATTGCCGAGACCGTGCGGCGCGACACTGGGATTGATAAGCCGTGGCGCTTGAAAGACTTTATTATTGAATACAGCAGGGACGATAATGGTCAATACCATATCGCATCAATGCGGCCGATCGACTTTGAGCGCGCAAAAGTCTTTGATCCAGACGATCCTCACAGTATTGAACTTGGCCAGGGGTTAGATGATCTTGTGAGGAATACACAGACAAAATAATTAAGTGGCGTTGTTCATTGTTGCACTGCATAAGTGATGTTGTTGATTTGCGTATTGTAGCGCTTCATCAGGTATGATCGCCTAGCAGTTAGAGTTTCTGTTGAATAATAGGTTACAGGATATCATCATGAGGAAGAAGTTTGATTTTTTTCGCGAGTACGAAAATGTATGCTGCTATTGTCGTAAGACTGATGTTGAAAAGCATTCGTGATATGCAAACACAAAAGCTTACGACTTTATAATAGTGAAATGTAGGATATAATAGAGCAGTGAGTCAAGTTATCCAACCTCTTCCTGGCTACAAAGAAGTCAAACCCTTCGTCTATGCGGGGTTCTTTCCGGTATCTAACGAGGATTATAATGACCTGAAAGAGGCAATCGAGAAGCTGAGTCTGAGCGATTCAGCGCTGCAGTTTGAGCCGGAGAATTCACCAGTGTTGGGGTATGGTGTGCGGATTGGCTTTTTGGGGCTGCTACACATGGATATCATTCGCGAGCGGCTGGAGCGCGAGTATAATTTGGATCTCATCGTCACCAATCCGAGTACGGATTATCAAGTTAGTTTGACGAACGGCGAGGAGTTGGATATCAAATCGGCCAGCGAACTACCTGACCCAGCGCAGATCACCGAGGTTCGCGAGCCGTGGATTGACGGCGAAATTGTGGTGCCGCAAGATTATATCGGTGCGGTGATTCAGCTGATTGTCAGTAAGCGCGGCCGGCAGAAAAACCTCAGCTACATCGATGAGCGCGCCCTCATTTCCTTTACGGCACCGCTGGCAAATCTGTTGACGGATTTTTATGATCAACTGAAGTCGGTAACCAGTGGCTACGGCTCGTTTAATTATGAACTGGCGGGTTATCAGCCGGAAGATTTGGTGCGGGTGGATTTTTATGTGGCGGGCGAGATGATTGATGCTCTCAGTGTGATGTGTCACCGCTCGGAGGCACCAGGTTTGGGTCGCGAAATCGTCAAGAAATTGAAAGACGTGGTGCCGCGCCAGAGCTTTGAGGTGGCACTGCAGGCGGCGATTGGCGGCAAATTCATCGCTCGCGAAAACATCGGCGCCTACCGCAAAGACGTCACCGGCTATCTCTATGGTGGCGACGTCTCGCGCAAGAAAAAACTCCTCGCCAAACAAGCCCGCGGCAAAAAACGCATGAAGCGCTTTGGCAAGGTTGACATTCCTAGCGAGGCATTTACAATAATGCTAAGGAGAGATTAGTGCGAGTAGAGGGATTTAAGTCTCAAGGGTGGTTAATTGATAATCTGTATCAGGCGCCGACGTTAGCTGATAAGGACGCACGACCCTATGCTGGTAGCGATATCTCAATTGAAGATGTTCGTATTGATACTTTTCAGCCGACGCAGCGGTATGTTATTGACGCTGGTGTACGCAAGCAAGAGGGTTTAAGAGAGCTTGTCTTGCCGTACGGTGAAGATACACTGTGCATGGAAACTGGCGGAATTGATATTGTTGATGAAGAAAACGCGGGGGGGCGGAGTTATGCTCCCACCTATCATTGAGGAGGATTATCATGAAGGATTATTGCTCGTCGACGGTATGCATCGAACAACATTGGCGAGGCGTATGGGTATAAAAATAATTAGAGCTGTAGTTATTAGAGGTGTTGACAGCGACTTTGCTGTCACGAAACGTCGCTTGCCAAACGAATGGAATGAAGTGACAACATTCCCTACACTTGGCGACTTGAAAATTGCTCGTAAACAGGGCTTTGTTCACCGAAATAAAGGTAGTACACCTGGTGATGGAAGTACTGTGTATCGTGATTTTTCATCCTTCACTGGTAGGGGTAAAGATGTGCGAAAATAAGAAGCCGATTGTCTATATCGATATGGACGGCGTGCTGGTGGATTTTGAGTCTGCTTTGACGAAGGTTTCGCCCGAGATGCTTGAGAAGTTTGCGGACGAATACGACAATATCCCGGGCATTTTCGCGCTGATGGATCCGATGCCAGGCGCCCTTGAGACGGTAGATGCTTTGAAAGAAAAGTACGATCTATATATCTTGTCGTCATCACCATGGGAAAATCCGACAGCGCTGGATGATAAGCTGGCGTGGGTAAAGAAGCACTTTGGCGGCGATGGCCGGGAAAATATTTTCTTTCGCAAAGTCGTATTTTCGTCGGTCAAGCAGCTGAGTCGCGGTGATATTTTGATTGATGACCGGACAACTAAAGGCGCTGCTGAGTTTGTCGGCCGGCATATTCATTTTGGCACTCCCGAATTTCCTGATTGGCAATCGGTACTGGATGAGTTATCATAAATATCATGTCGAAAATTGAAAAGCTTATCAAAGAATATCAGCCGAGCGAAGCGGTTCGCCAGCTCATTATTCAAACTAAAATTGTGTTGCTCGTCGGTATATCGGGCGCAGGCAAGGATACGACCAAGCAGCGATTAATGCAGTCGTCGGAGTTTGCTGATATTGTGTCGTATACGACTCGCCAGCCGCGTCAAAATAAAGGTGTATGGGAGCGTGAAGGCATTGATTATAACTATATTGATGAAGCGACTGCCGCTAGATTGTTGGAAAGTCATGCTTTTGTCGAGGCGAAATTTGTGCACGGTACAGTTTATGGTACTGGCGTCAAGCAGATTCAGGATATTCATGATGCTGGTAAAATTGCGGTTACTGATATTGATGTGCAAGGTGTCGATGAATATAAAAAGCTGTCGCCAGGCGTGGTAGCGATATTTTTGTTACCGCCAAATTATCAAGAATGGCGTCGTCGTCTCAGTGTACGTTACGCTTCGCAAGAGGAGTTTGATCGCGAATGGCCGAAACGCTACAATAGTGCAATTCGTGAAATTACTCATGCGCTCGAGGTGCCGTATTATCACTTTGTTATAAATGATGACATCGACGAAACTGCGCGTATTGTTCGCGAAATTGCCTCGAAACCGGACGTTTATAATCGCAAGGATGATGAAGCCAGGTTGGCAGCGCGTGATTTACTAGAACAATTGAAAGCGGCTGGTTAGCACTCGCCTTGCAAGAGTGCTAAATGTGCGATATAATAGGAGTATGACCGAACGTCAACAGGCGATTTTAGCTGCCATCATTGAGCAGTATGCCGAGATTGCGGCGCCAGTTGGCAGCGTGACGCTAGCCAAATTATTTGGCGTGAGTAGCGCCACGATTCGCAGCGAGATGGCGAAGCTGGAGGAAATGGGCTTTATCGAGGCGCCGCATACCAGCGCCGGCCGGATTCCTACCGACAAAGGCTATCGCTTTTATGTCAATGGCATCACCAATGCGCAGATGACGGAGCTGCCGAGCGGCATCGATCGCAGTGCGAGAGCGATCGAAGCGCATGTTAACTCGCACGTTGATAAGTCTGACCGGGCAATTCGCAGCGCCGTTGATAGTCTGGTTGAGCTGACGGGTAACTTTGGTTTTGCGTCGTTTGGTACGCACTTGTATATGAACGGCATGACGCAGCTGTTTAGCCAGCCGGAGTTCGCTGGTGGCAATCACGTGCAGGCGATTGCTAGGCTAATTGATAATATCGAGCCGTGGCTACATGAAGCAGCGCCGAACCAGCCGCTCAATGTGTTTATCGGCAGCGAAAACCCGATTGGCAAAAGTTCTGGTGCGACGCTGATTATCAGCAAATTCCGCTCGCCGTTTAGCGATGATAGCTATATCGGCGTGATCGGCCCGACGCGGCAAAATTACCGCCGAACGATGGAGTTGGTACGTCGAACCGGTGCTATGCTGGAGGGGATGTTGTAGTGGCTGAATGGATCGGCGGACTGCTGAGCGGTTTGCCGACGTGGTTAACTGTGATAATCTTGATAGTAATGTGCGTAGTTGCAGCAATTGGTATTTTAGCCTTTGCGCCTGGTATGGTAGGTGGCGAGCCAGTTTGGTTGTTTAGAAGGAGGAAGAAATGACAAAAAATAAGACCAAGAAAACTGAAGATTTAGAGCAGCAATTAGGCGAGTTGACGCTGGATTTGCAGCGGACGCGGGCGGATTTTGAGAACTATCGCAAGCGTGTCGAGGCGGAGAAACAATCGGCGCACCAAATGGGACAGGCGAAGTCAGTGATGAAGCTATTGCCGGTAATTGATACGATTGAGCGCGCGATTATTAACGTACCAGAGGAATTGCAGGATAACGCGTGGGCCAAGGGTGTGGCTGGCCTAAGCAAGCAGCTCGACAAGCAGCTCAAAGAAATTGGCCTCGAGAAAATCGACGCTAAACCTGGTACGCTGTTTAACCCTGAATTGCACCAAGCCATCCAATTCGACGAATCGGCAGAAGGCGACAAAGAAGTGATTGCCGAGGAACTGCGTGCCGGCTACACGCTAGACGGCGTAGTGATTCGCGACGCTATGGTCAAAGTTACGCGCCAATAAATCCAGCATTCCCGTACTTATTTCGCTTGCATTGTATCGTCATTAGCTATATAATCATAAGCGTCATCAGGCGTTAAAACAAAAAGAGTTGAGGGATTCAATGAAAAAGAAAATAGTAGGATTATTCATCGCCGCTGTTGTTGCGGTGAATTTTATCGCGCCGCCGGCTGCGCATGCCGGTTCAAAAACCATTCGGCTTCGCAGCGTGGTCAAAAGTTCGCTATCGAAAACCGAACAGAATTCCATCGCCTCAGGAAAAATAACGTTGACTACTAACGATGCCAATTCGGAATTTTTGCTGGCGTACCAAGGCGGCGGACGCTTGGCTGAGACGGGCAGCGATGCGAGGATTTTGGTAGCGTATTTTGCTGTTGGCGGCTTGCTGGCGGCGCTGGGCGGCTATTTCTTGCTGCGCAGCAAAAAGGGCCGAGCTCTGCTGTTACTAGCGGTTAGCGTTGGCGGGTTGGCGCTTAACAATCAAGCGGCTTCGGCTATCATTGATAGTATCGGCGCAACCGACACGGTGACCGTGCAAGACGGCGAAAGTGTTGAGTATTCGCCACCAAAGATCGACGGCTATGAGTATCTGGGTTATGCCAAGAGACCGGTTTCTGCGGCTTCGACAAATAATAA
>CAJPLU010000034.1 GCA_905371595.1 Candidatus Saccharimonadota bacterium | reverse complement strand
GAGCCGTTACCTAGCTGACCATTATTATTACTGCCCCAACAGTACGCTTTATCATTCAAAACGATAGCACAGCTATGATAAAAACCAGCAGATGATTGCTTAGCAGACATGAACCTCTCTTTATTCTCCATACCAACTCGCACACGAAAGCTAGCGCCAGCCTGCGGTAGTCTTGCTGCTGTATTGCCAGCCGCCAACGGAGTGCCAGGCGCTAGTGTACTTGACGACTGATACAATCGATAATTCGCTTGTTCAACTTTTACACGCCCCGAGGGCACCGCCGGCATTAGCGCCTCAGTCGAACGAGCTAGCCATCGTGCCATAACAACTACACCGACAACTAGCACCAAAAAACCAACCGCAATATATACTAAAACCGTCCGTTTGCGTCGTATTCTCAACCCAAGTTGCTCGCAATTACCCTCCACTTATACCTCGCCTGTCGCCTCAAGCAAAAATAGCTTAGACTGCTACCATTTTAGCACAAGCAACTTGCGCGCTCAACTGCCCGGACTATATAATTTGACTACCAAACTTTGCCAAAATCGCCATAACTATCAGCGCCGCCACCGAGGCCAGTACGAGTGTGTCGTAGCCCTGGTCAACAAACCGGCGCAACCCGCGGTGTTCAATAATTTTGTTCAAAACATTGTGCCTGGTTAGTCCATAAAAAATCAGCAGCATACCCGCGTCCAGTGTCAAGCACCACGGACACAACGCACCAATCTCGACATAACTCATGTAGAACATCCAACCAGCAAATAGCAAGCCCGCCACCGCGCCAAGCTGCGCGCCCCACATAAACCACTTCGGAAACTTCGCTCCCGCTAGCAGCGCCACCGCAATTGTCACCATCACCGGCAGCGTCATCATACCAATAAAACTATTAGGAAAGCCAAGCGGCGCCGCCGACCAATGGTTCGCCACCGTCGAACAACTCATCGCCGCGTTCAAGTCACAGTTCAACACGGCATGCGAATTTTTAGCGAGCGTCAGCGATTCAATTGATAATACAAACGAAGCCAACAAGCCCAAGCCGCTACCAACCAGCATCAATAGCGCTGCCAATTGCCGGCGCTTTGACTCTTTGCCTGACAGCTGCTTGCGCAACTTCTCAAACATAAAAACTTACCTCGCTAATTGTTGGCAGAGGCAGCCCGCGCCACATATTCTGCATCTGGCTATCAGCGCTCAGCGCGATAATCGTTGGGTATTCAACGATATCGTACGTCCGGCAAAAATCACTGCCCTCAGCCGAATCTGGGTCAATTTCCTCAATCGTGTGCCCCGTCTGCCGATTAAAGTCATGTAAAAAATCTATAACTCGGCGCGCGTAATCGCTTTCCGCCCGATACACTACGACTACCCGCATTACTCCTGCCCTTTCTGGCGGCGCTGCTCTAATATTTTGACGAAATCATCTAGAGTTTTGAACTTTTGAAATACGCTGGCAAAACGCACATATGCGACTTCGTTACGTTTCGCTAGCTCATCAAGCACAAACTCGCCAATCAAACGAGACTCAATTTCGCTCTCGCCCAAGCTATGCGCGCGGTCTTCCACGGCATCGATTATTTCCTCCAGTTCAACTTCCGATTTGAAGAACTTACCAACTGAACGACGAATCGAGTTAGCTAACTTTGCCCGCTCAAACAATTCGCGAGCTCCGCTAGATTTAATAACTGCCAAATTCGGACGTTCGATTCGCTCATACGTCGTAAAACGCTTGCCATCGGGGGTTTCGCGGCGGCGGCGAATCGTAATACCGTCAGCCGACTCTCTCGACTCTAGTACGCGGCTGTTGCCGATTTTGATGCCCTTCATCTAATCCTCGTCGTTTTGCTTATTTTTCCGGCGACGCCGCAAAAAGGCTGGCGTATCGTCTTCATCATCCTCATCAACCGAGCTACCCCATATGTCTGTAGTATCTTCACTAGCAAATTGTGCTGCTGCCGACTGATGCGACAAGTCCATATCAATGTCATCGACAGCTTCGCTAATTGATTGCGTTTGAACAGCCGGCGCTTGTTCTACTGGCGCCGTCAATTCCTCTGCCTGCTGCTGATAGTACGCATTATCAAAGCCAGTCGCAATCACGGTGATAATTAACTCGTCTTCTAATTCTGGCTTCAATGTAGCACCGAAGATAATATTAGCATCTGGGCTAACGGCACTCGTGATAATCTCAGCCGCCTCTTGAATTTCGGCCATACTCATATCGTAACCGCCAGTAACGTTAAAGAGTACACCCTTGGCCCCATCAATCGACACCTCAATCAGTGGCGACTCAATTGCCTGCTGCGCCGCCTGTGCTGCCCGGCCTTCACCGCTAGCCCGGCCGATACCCATTAACGCCGATCCAGCATTACTCATGATGGCTTTGACATCAGCGAAATCAAGGTTAATCAAACCATGCTCGGTAATCAGCTCAGAAATACCTTGTACACCTTGGCGCAGTACATCGTCAGCAATTTTAAACGTCTCAAGCAGCGGTGTCCGCCGATCAATCGTTTGCAGTAGCCGGTCGTTTGGGATAGAAATTAGCGTATCGACTTGCCGGCCCAACTGAGCGATTGCCCATTCGGCATTAGCCCGGCGCTTTTCGCCTTCAAAGCTAAACGGCTTGGTAGCCACGCCAACAGTCAAAATACCGAGATCGCGCGCTACTTCAGCTACCACATGACCCGCTCCCGAGCCAGTTCCACCACCAGCACCAATCGTCACAAACACCATATCGGCTCCCTCTAGCGATTCGCGAATTTCATCAATCGACTCGCGGGCTGCTGCTTCACCAACGGCTGGATCGGCACCAGCTCCCAAACCATTCGTTGTATTATGGCCCAAGTGAATTTTGACATCGGCTTTTGAATTATGCAAAGCCTGCGCGTCTGTATTCATAGCTATAAACTGGACGCCATTTAGCCCCGCGTCTTTCATACGGTTAACCGCCGAACCGCCGGCGCCGCCGACGCCAACGACTTTGATGCTTGCGAATGTTTGGATTTCGCTCGGTTTTACCTCTGGCATTACAACTCCTTACCCCTTATTCTCTGGATCTTATTTCTAGTATATCACCTATGGCCGAAACCTGTTAAATAGCGAACGGAAAAGCCCGCCTTTACTGCCCGACTTGCTAGAATCAACCGCAGCACTATGATAGCCGTCAGGATTAATATCAACCAGCATTAAGCCAATTGCCGCCGCAAATTCAGGTTTATCAACATTATCGACTACGCCGCCATAACCCTTAGCTTTACCTTTACGAACAGCTACGCCGAGCTGGGCTTTGGCAAATTCAACGATACCTTTCATGTTAGCCGTCCCGCCCGTTAGGACAGCACCGCTCGGCAGGCGTCCGGCACGACCAGCTTTCTTCAATTCTTTGTTGACCGCTTCAAAAATCTCTTCTAACCGCGCCTCAACAATTTCATCAATATCGGCAATATCAAATTCTAGACTCTCGCCATCATGTTTAATCGAAACTTTGCTAGATTTGTTGCGGTTAGTAGCCGATGCATGTTTTAGCTTTACTTCTTCAGCTATTTCTGGATCAATTTTCAGTCCAATCGCCAAGTCGTTCGTTATATTAATGCCGCCATACGGTACCACGCCAATATATTGCAGATCACCCTCTTCATAGATTGCTACGCCAGTAGTCGCCCCGCCGAGATCGATCACCGCCACGCCATTTTCCATCTGAGAATCGTCTAGTACAGCCTTAGCCGCTGCCATCACCGACGGCACCACGTCATTCGGCCGCACAGTAGCGCCCTCAACCGCCTTTTCGAGATTTACTACATACGGTGCCATTGCCGACACCACATTAGCGCTGATCTCGAGGCGCGTGCCCGTCATGCCTAGCGGGTTCTTAACTCCGCCCTGCCCGTCAATCGTGTAGCTAAACGGTACGACCTTCAATATTTTGCGGTTAGCTGGTACTTTGCCAGTCGTTGCAACATCTTCTATACGATAAAGATCATCTTCGTTAACTTCGTGGTCAGCCATACCAACGGCAATCATACCGTCAGTACGCGTACTCATAATGTGCGAACCATTTATACTAACAGTCGCATCATTAACTTGGTAGCCGCTCATTCGCTCAGCATCACCCAAAGCCTTATCAATCGCCTCGGACGGTCCGTTCAGGTTCGAGACCGAGCCTTTGCGCATACCGCTGTTCGGGTATTCGCCAACGCCAACGATTGTCGGCGTGCCAGTCGTCGTATCTACATGCCCAACCACGCACCGAATCATCGTAGTTCCGACATCTATACCAACTGCATATCGAGATTGTTCTTGCATATAGGGATATTATAGCATAACCCGTATAGTTATTTACAACTGTGTAATAATTTCAGCGCCGTTTTCGGTAATCAAAACTGTGTGTTCAAAGTGTGCAGCCAAACTACCATCGCGCGTACGAATCGTCCAACCGTCATCTTTATCAGTAACAATTTTCTCGCCGCCCAGCGTCGCCATCGGTTCGATAGCAATCGTATCGCCCGGGTGTAACAGTACGCCAGTGTGTTTGCGGCCGTAGTTCGGCACATCTGGCGGCATATGCATTTTCAAACCGACACCATGCCCAACCAATTCGCGGATAATTCCTAATTTGCCATCTTTCAAAACTTTTTCAATCGCAGCTGCGATGTCGCCAGTACGAACATCGCCTTTAATCGCATCAATCCCGGCATACAAACTTCTCTCGGTGGTCGTTAACAGGTGTTTGACTGCGCCTTTCGGCTTATCGTCAACCACCATCGTGAAAGCGCTATCCGTCTTCATATCTTTATAAGTAATCACCAAGTCAAAACTCACCACATCGCCCTTTTGAAAGATATAGTCGCTCGCCGGGCTATGCACGATTTCGTCGTTAGTGCTGATACAAATAACCCCCGGGAAGTTAACCTCATCTGTTTTGTAAGTCGCCGAAGCGCCATATTCTTTTATCTTGCCGTCAACGAACGCATCAATATCTTTTTCGCTCATGCCAGCATGAATATAATCGCGAATGTCTTGGAAAATCTGCGCTAACTTCTTGCCGCCATCGCGCATAGCCTGAATTTGCTCGGGAGTTTTCTCGCCAGTGATTAAACGATCCTGCACGCCTGCAATTCCTCCATGATACGATCGTGAACCTGCCCAACCGTACCTGTTCCGTCCAGATGCGCGATATTAACTCCGTGCTCTGTCAAATAATCAAGAACTGGATACATCTCGTGCCGATAAATCCGTAAGCGCTCATCAATTACCTCGGGCGTATCGTCGATACGGCCGCGTACCTTCAGGCGATGCAGCAACTCAGCACGCGGCACCTCCAAGACAATCACCAGCGCAACGTCCCGTCCATGCTCAGGACGATGCTCAATCAACCATTTTGCTTGTGCTAATTGCCGCGGATAACCGTCTAGCACCACGCGATCAATATCTTTGGCTCGGTCTAACGCTTCACCGATTAGTTTATTCACCTTTTCTGGATCAACCAAGCCGCCAGTCCGCATCTGCGCAAATAGCTCGGGATCGCGCGTGTCGCGCAGCAGCTGGCCCGCGCTCAACCAGCGCCAGCCATTACGCGCTGCCAGCATTTGCCCTTGGACACTTTTACCTGCGCCAGCCGGGCCAAAAAATACAATCATGATACCTTCTTTCTGTTAATTCAACTTTTGTTTTACAATACGAGCAATCGCCGCACCATCCGCCGCGTTGCCAACTTGCTTTTTAACTGCGCCAATAACCTGGCCCATTACCTGCGGCCCAGTTACGCCAAGTTCGGCTATTTTCGTCTCGATAATCGCCGCCAGTTCAGTTTCATCTAGCTGTTTCGGCAAATATGCCTGCAGAATCTCAATTTCCCGCTCTTCTGGTTCGGCCAAATCTGGACGGTTGTTATCGCGGTAGATTTTAGCCGATTCGTTGCGTTTTTTGACTTCGCGGGCAACGACTTTTTCGATTTCTTCATCGCTCAAGCCTTCATCGCGCTTGCCTAGCTTAACCTCTTCATCCAGAATTGCTGCCGTCAGATTACGCAGCGTCTCGCCAACAAAACGATCGCCGCTAAGTAAAGCGGCTTTCATTTCATCTTTAATTCGCGCCTTCAGCGCCATTAGCTAGCGAACTCCCAAACGCAACTTCTGCGTCTTTTCCGCCTTGCGCATACGGCGAACAATTGCCCTGCTGCGCCGTACTGTTTTGCTAATCGGTTTTTCAAAGCGCATTGACGCTCTGGCTTTCTGCATCACGCCGCTTTGCAAAAGCCGGCGGTTAAAACGGCGAAGAACGTTTTCATTCGCCTCTTTCTCGTCTTTACGTGTAACTCGTACCATATCGTTATGCATTATATCAGATGAGGAATACTTTTGCAAAGCAGACAAGCAAAATTTTACCCAGCCAAGTATCAATCCAGCAAAATAATATGCAGCAGCCGTCCCTCAACCGTCCGCACTCCCTGCCATTCATTAATGGTTGGCTGGAACCACGCCGCCACCTCATCACCTGGTTCACGGAAGAATTCCTCTGGCGCGTTGAATGCCAGCATCTGCAACACTTTACCATTTTTATCACGCAGCGCTAATTTAACGTGTTGCCCATCCGCGCCCATTCGTCGCATGCTCAAAACTGATGCCCTGGCAATTTTTAGCACTGGCTCGGGATTACCATTACCAAATGGCTCCATTTTCGCCAAATTTGCCACTAACTCCTCATCAATTTCTGAAAAATCATCAATCTCCACATCAGCCCGCGGCAGCAAATATCGCTCTTGATTTGCTAGTTGCAGCGAATCATAAAACTCATTCACGCGACGACGAAAATCACCAATTTTTTCAGTCGCCAGCGTCACGCCCGCCGCCGCTCCGTGCCCGCCGCCTTTGATGATAATGTCGTCCGCCGCCCGCACGGCATCGGCCGCCGAAAAATCACCAA
The DNA here is from genome assembly GCA_905371595.1 of Candidatus Saccharimonadota bacterium. Classification (GTDB taxonomy): domain Bacteria; phylum Patescibacteriota; class Saccharimonadia; order Saccharimonadales; family Saccharimonadaceae; genus Saccharimonas. The sequence goes on along the minus strand of CAJPLU010000034.1, from coordinate 591 downwards.
AACTGCGCGCCGAACCTGTTGCTTCCTCGCCGCGCTCGCCAATGATAAACACCGGCTTTTTATATTTTTCCACCAGTTTTGACGCCACAATGCCGATAACGCCGTGATTCCAGCCGTCGCTACTGACTACCAGCACCCGATCATTCGCCAATTCCTCGGCTTGCTGACAGGCTTCTTCAAAAATCGCATCCTGAATACCGCGCCGCTTAGCATTTAACTCCTCCAACTTTTCGCTCGCTTCCAGTGCCGCCAAGCCGTCACGCGCTACCAGCATATCCAGCGCGTGCTGTGCCGTCTCCAGCCGGCCCGCTGCATTCATCCGCGGCCCCAGACCGAACCCCAGATGCCTGGCATTAACCTGCCCCGGCTCGACACCCGCCACCGCCATCAAGGCCTTCAATCCTGGTCGTTGTTGTTTTTTCAACACTTCTAAGCCCCAATAGACATTCGCCCGATTTTCATCCGCCAGCGTCACGATATCGCAGACCGTCCCCAGCGCCACCAAATCGAGCAGCCATTTTTCATAGCCATCAGACAAACCATCTAGTTCAGTCTGCAGCGCCTGCACCAACTTGAACGCCACGCCCGCAC
>CAJPLU010000033.1 GCA_905371595.1 Candidatus Saccharimonadota bacterium | reverse complement strand
CTCAGCGACGAAGAACTTTTTGACCTGGTGCGGTTAAGTTATCGGCTGGTGACGGAATAGCTGCTACTGCTTGGTTGAAGCGAAGTCGTGGTAAGCTTTGAGAATAACATTGATATTATTAATGGATTCGTCGCAGAACGAGCGGATTGATTTGGAGTCGCTAACCTTTTTAAGCTTGTTGAGTTGCGACTTTAAAATGGTTAATTCGTAAGTCATGGCGGTGGCGTAGCTACTGTCGAGCTTACCCTTTTGGTAGGAATCGTTGAGCTTTTTCTGCAGGGCTTCTAGGTAGCTTTTTTCGGTACTAGAGGATTTTTTCTGGATTTTGCGCTCTTTGATGATGGCGTCTAGCCGGGTCTGCATGGTCGTCAGGGTGCTGTTGAGCGCAGTGTTGGCCTCGGCAATTTCAGTCTGCGTCAGGCGGCCTTCGTTTTCGTCGACGACTTTGTTTAGTGTATCGGTGCGATCGCGGATCGGCTGGATTAAGCTGTTGGCATCAGATGCGCCAGGGTTGATGATTAGAATCAAAATAATGATAACGCTAGCAATAACAGTGCCAATGAGCGCAAATATAGCAATTCGATTGATGGTGTGCTGTTCTTGCGGAGCGATGCGGTTAAGGTAGTCAACAGTATTATAATCATCATCCGAGCTGCTGGCGTAAACTGGGAAGGTACTTAGCGGCTGCGGTCCTGTGTCGTACGATGGCGCGGTTTGGTTAATTTGCGGTAGTTGATCAGGCTGATTAGCTGCCAGGCTGGATGTTTGCTGCGGGTATGCCGGCTGCTGCGGCTGGGCGGCTTGGCTATTGTAATACAGATTAGGCGCCATTTGCTGCTGCGGTGTTTGCTGGCCGTAGACCTGATTGTACGGTGCGGCTGGCTGCTGCGGGTTTTCTGGCGGTAAATTATTAGCAGAACCCTGCGAATACGGTTGTTGCGGATTGGTGTAAGGGTCCTGATTCATACCTATATTTAACCACAACCGATAACAGAGGTAAAGAGTGATATACTAAAATGTATGGATGCCAAGGAGGAAATTCGCTCGCGGCTCAATATCGAAGATGTGATTGGCGAATATGTTGAGCTAAAGCGGGCAGGGCGCAGCTATAAGGGGTTAAGTCCGTTTACTGGCGAGAAAACGCCTAGCTTTTTCGTAAGTCCTGAAAAAAATATTTGGCATGATTTCTCGAGCAACAAAGGCGGCGATGTCTTCGCTTTTGTAATGGAGGCCGAGGGGATGGATTTTCGCCAGGCGATGGAATTTTTGGCGCGCAAAGCTGGGGTTGACCTTAGCGAATATCAATCGGCTGGTGCCAAGAAGCGCAGCGCCTACAAAAAGCGGCTGTTGGCAGCCAACGAGCTAGCAGCACGATATTTCCAACAGAGTTTATTGCGTAGCCAGCAGGCGATTGAATATGTTTTTAAGCAGCGAGGATTGTCGCGACAAACTGTTCAAAATTTTCAGATTGGTTATGCGCCAGATAGCGGTACGGCGTTGCTGGCGGCGCTCGAAAAAAGAGGTTTTACTAAGCGAGAGATCAACGACGCGGGGCTATTAAACCGCTATGGCAAAGATTTGTTTCGCGGTCGAATGATGATTCCGTTGATGGATCAGGGCGGGCAAGTAATTGGCTTTACTGGGCGGATTATTGGCAATGTGCCGAATGCGCCGAAATATCTGAATACGCCGCAGACATTACTATATGATAAGGGTCGTCATATTTTCGCGTTGAGCCAAGCCAAGGAGGCGATCCGTAAAAGTGGCTTCGTAGTGATGGTTGAGGGGAACTTGGATGTAGTTAGCAGCCACCAAGCGGGCGTAGCGCAAACAGTAGCGACTGCTGGCACGTCGATGACTGAAAATCATCTCAAAGCGGTCAAACGGCTGACCAGCGATGTTCGCCTCTGTTATGATAGCGATAAAGCGGGTGTGGCAGCGACCGAGCGGGCAATTGAGCTGGCCTCGCATGAGGGTGTCGAGCTAACAATTATTTCGCTGCCAGATGGTGCTAAAGATCCAGATGAATTGATCAAATCGAGTGTTCAGGCGTGGCGCGAAGCGATAGCTCGTAACGAGCCAGCTGTCGAATGGGTGCTGCGCCAGCATGCCGAGCGCTGTGATTTGAATACAGCGGTCGGCCGGCGAACTTTTACTACGGCAGCGCTGCGAATAGTGCGCGGGCTAGCTGATCCAGTCGAGCGCGAATATTATATCAAGCGGGTAGCCACTATGTCCCATACCAGCGAGGAGGCGATACGCCAAAAATTAGCTGGTGAGCCAGTCAAGAAACGAACTTTTAAACCTGTTGTTGCAAATACATCGATTATTAAGAACGAGCAGGCGGTGCTAGAGGATGATATTTTGGCTTTGGCGCTTTATGATGCTAGATGCTTGGAAGAATTGCGCCGCGCTGGCCGCCAGCAGTGGAGCAGCGCTGAGCGAGAGTTATTAGCGACGGTACTCCTCGAAGAAGACGATCCGCAAAATCGCCCTAAAAAGTTGCAAAAAGCTGATATTTATGTAAAAATGGTATCATTGCGCGCTGAGGAGCGTTATGCAGCATGGGATAGCGGCGATCGCTATGTCGCGATGTGCCAACTGCTGCGGGATAAAGAGGATAAACATAACAAACAAACTCAACAGGAATTATTAGCTAAGTTACGCGACGCTGAAGCTGCTGGCGATGAGGCAGCGGCTAGAGAGTTGCGCGCGGCACTCAATAACATAATCAAGGAGAAAGCTCGTGACAAACGACGACCAAGCGCAGAAGCCATCTGACGACAATATACAAGATCAAGACATCAATGAGCCTGATATCAACGATTTGATGGACGAAGATACTCCTGAAGATGTACTCAATGCTAATCAATATTTCGATGATATTTCGGACGACTCAGTGCGGCTGCATTTGCGCGAGATTGGCAAAATCCCGCTGCTGAGCGCCGAAGAAGAATTAGAATTAGCAAAACGGGTCAAAGAAGGTGACAAAAAAGCCAAAGATAAAATGGCCGAAGCAAATATGCGTCTGGTGGTGTCGATCGCTAAGCGGTATTCGGGCCGCGGTTTAGACTTCTTGGATTTGATTCAAGAAGGGCATACTGGTTTGTTGCGCGCGGTCGAGAAGTTTGATCCAGACAAGGGGTTTAAATTCAGTACTTATGCCACCTGGTGGATTCGCCAGGCGATTACCCGGGCGATTGCTGATCAGGCGCGAACGATTCGTATTCCAGTTCATATGGTGGAAACCATCAATAAATTGCTGCGCACGCAGCGGCGCATGACGCAGGAGCTGAATCGCGAGCCAACGATTGAAGAGCTAGCTAAAGAGCTAGAGATGGAACCAGAAAAAGTCGAATATGTCATGAAAATCAAGCAGGACATTTCGAGCTTGGATGCTGGTGTCGGCCGCGACGGCGATGATGAAGGCGAGTCGGTGCTGGGAGATTTCATTGAGGATGAAGGTACAATTAGTCCAGAGGAATCGGCCTCAAATCAGCTGTTAAAGGAACAAGTTAAAGATTTGCTAGGTACGTTGAGCGATCGCGAACAAAAGATCGTCCGGATGCGCTTTGGATTAGATAGCGGTAAGAGCCACACGCTCGAAGAGGTCGGCCAAGAATTTGCAGTGACGCGCGAGCGAATTCGCCAGATTGAAGCTAAAGCGCTAGCAAAATTACGCAAGCATAAAGACGCTAAAAAACTTTATACTTATCTGCAATAACTTTGGTTTTAGGTGTTATAAGTTAACAAAACCAGTTGTACTGAGCAGCGAATTAATCTTGGCGTATAGCGCAGTAATATCGCTGTCGTTAATTAAATAATAATCAGCGATAGCTATTGGTCCGCCTTTTTCGATATCTTCGATCTCTGACCAGTCGCGCTGGTTAGCTTGTTCGGCAGTGAATGGCCGCTCGGGGCGAGTTGCGAGACGGCGGTGGCGCAAATGTTTTGGTGCGACAATGGCAGCAACGATGAGCTCGCCAGGAAACTCGTGTTTGAGGAACTTGTACTCTGTCCAAGAATAGAGCCCGTCGAACAATAAACGATGCTGGCCAGCATCAATCAAGCGGTGCAATTGCTCGGCGGCACGGCGGACGATAACGTCTTTGCCGTCGCGTTCGCGCCACTGTTTGCGAAATTCGGCTTGCGATTCGGGCGTGATTTCAACGCCTCGGGCGCGCATTTCGTCGTACAAAATGCCGCCGCCGTAGATTTTGGGAAAACCTTTGGCGGCTACGAAATTGGTTGCTTCGGTTTTACCGGCGCCAGGCAATCCGACGAATGCCAAAATCTTGGCTGGTTTTTCTTGTGATGTCATAACCTTAGTATACATGATTATGGCTATATTCGCTTGTAAGTAACGGCCCTTAGATAGCGTATAATATAAATATGGCCAAACGCTTGGTGATTATCGACGGTAAAAGCGTATTCTATCGCGGTTATTATGCTATGCCTGGGTTGTCGACCGCAGACGGGACACCGACAGGCGGCGTGTATGGTTTTGCAGCGCTGAGCTTAGAATTAATTAAGCAGCTTGAGCCTGATTATGTTTGCGTAGCGTGGGATAAGCGAGGAACGAATATTCGCCGGCGGTTGGCGATTTATCCTGATTACAAGGCCGGGCGCAAGCCAGCGCCGCCAGATTTTTACGCGCAGATTCCGATTTTGCACGAACTGTTGGCAGCCTTTAGTTGGCCGCTGTACGAGTTCGACGATTATGAAGCCGACGATATCATGGCAACGCTAGACAAGCAGGCTGAACAGCACGGCGACATCGAAACATATTTGATTACTAGCGACTTGGACGCGCTGCAAATTCTCGACCAAAATACATATCTTTATGCGCTCAAAAAAGGCCTGACTAACATTGATAAATTTGATATTCCAGCGTTTGAAAAGCGCTACGGTATTCGGATTGGCCAATTTCTCGACTTGAAAAGCTTGAAAGGCGATTCGTCGGATAATATCCCTGGGGTGCCGGGGGTCGGCGAAAAGACAGCCGTCAAATTACTACAACAATTTGAAACGCTAGACGGTGTTTATGATAATTTATGGCAGATTAAAGACAGTTTGCGCCGCAAACTAGAAGCTGGTAAAGAATCTGCCTACATGAGCAGGGAGTTGGCGCGGCTATTCACCGATGCGCCAGTGAAGCTTGATTTGGCAGCGATGGACGTACGCGACTTAGACACGGCGAAATTGCGAGAGTTGCTCGAGAAGCTGGAGTTTCGCTCATTGTTGCGAAAATTACCACAACACATGCGCGATGGCGCTTCAGAAGTGGCTAGAAACGACATCCTTGCGCCGGCTGTTGAAATATCCGGCGATAAAGTCATACCGATGTTGGTAATGGCGCCAGAATTACTGGTAATTTGGGATGGTGATACAGTTTGGCTGAGCCATGAAAAAGGCAAGGTCGCCTGTTTGCCGCTGACTAAAGCAAGCGCTATTTTAGCAGAAGCTTCGATAGTTGGCCACGATACCAAGGAGTTTTTCAAAGCACTTCTCAGTGCTGGTTGCCAGCAACTGCCGATTGTTAAACACGATACCGCGCAGGGCTCATTTTTGTTAAATCCTTTGCGTAAATCGCGCGCACTAGCGGATTTGGCGGGCGTAGAATCTTTGGATGACCCAAGATTGGTGATGGCAGCACTTTGGGTAGTTTATGAACAACAAAAGTCGGCATTGGTTGAGCAGGCTGACCTCCAGCAGGTGGCGCAGACGATGGATTTTCCACTGATTAATGTTTTAGCGCAAATGGAATTTCGAGGCATCAAAATCGATGCCAGCAAACTTGAAAAAATGAATAAATCATTAGCGCAAGAGATTGCAGCGGTTCAGCAAAATATTTATGATATGGTCGGTTACGAATTTAATGTCTCCAGCCCAGCACAGTTGGCTAGCGCGCTATTTGATAAGCTGCTCTTGCCGACAGTCGGTATCAAAAAGGGCAAAACTGGTTATTCAACCAACCAAAAGGAACTCGATAAGCTGCGCGGGCAACATCCAATTATTGAGTTAGTCGAGCGTTTTCGCGAACTGTCGAAATTGCAGAATACCTATGTGGCAGCCTTGCCGGAGCAAACGGACGCCAACGGCTATATTCACACAACCTTTAACCAAGATGTGACAGCGACTGGGCGGCTGTCGAGCACTAACCCGAATTTGCAGAACATTCCGATTCGTACTGAGTTGGGGCGGCAGATTCGCGATGCCTTTGTGCCAGCGCCTGGCAATGTCTTCGTAAATGCTGATTATTCGCAATTTGAGCTGCGCCTGGCGGCGGTGATGGCTGGCGAAAAACAGATGATTGAAGATTTTAATACCGACGTTGATATTCACGCCAAGACGGCAGCTGAAGTTTATAACGTGCCGATTAATGAAGTGACGCCAACGCAGCGCCGCCGCGCTAAAGTGGTGAATTTCGGTGTATTATACGGCATGAGCCAGCATGGTTTGGCGGCTGCTGCTAATATGAGTTACGGCGAAGCGCAACATTTCATCGACGAATATTATCGTATCCGCCCGCACATCAAAGAGTTCATGGAACGAACAATCCGTCAAGCGCACGAAGATGGCTTTGTGCAGACATTGTTTGGCCGACGCCGGCCGACGCCTGATGTTAGGTCGAATAATTTTGCTGTTCGTTCGGCTGCCGAGCGAGCAGCAGCTAATATGCCGATACAAGGCACCGAGGCGGATTTGATGAAATTAGCGATGCTGGCGGTAGAGAAACGACTGATACCAGCGGCAGATGCAGATTTGCTACCTTCAGAGACCGGCAAATTCGAAAAGAACGAATTCGCCTTGCCGGAAAGGCAAGTCTCTTCAGGCAGCAAGTCTATATCTACATACAAAAATACCCCGCTCGGCTACCAAATTTTGCAAATCCATGACAGTATCATGGTTGAATGTCCGCGCCAAAACGCCGAAATAGTCAGCAAAATGCTGGTAGAGACTATGGAAAATATCTACCCGCAGCTCGGTATTAAGCTCAAAGTCGACGTTAAAATCGGCAATAATTGGGGCGAAGTGTAAAAAACTTAAAATTTGCTGAAAATTAGCGAAAACCCGTACAAATATGGACAAATAACTACAACTGTGGTATAATCAAGATACAGTTAGCTTAAGCAAAAAAGGCGGATGTTATGGTACGGAGTATGTCACCAGAAAATAGCAACCCTAAACTTGAAGAGGCTAGACCTTTGTCTAGGCAAGAGCGTATAGAGCAGCTAAGGCAGAACAAACAACAACTAGAACTTATTATTAAACAGTGCGATGCCGTATACAAGTATCTTGAGGGAGCCGATTATAATTTTTTGGTTGGTGTGTTTGTTGGTCCGGATGGCGCTGTTTGGGGTATTAAAAACAGATATGGCGGCATGGTACCTGGTGATTGGTTAGTGGTTCGCTGTGTGTCTAACGAGAGTGATGAAAATCGACCAAAAATAAAAGTAGAAGAACAAGGCATAAGCAAAGTAGGAAAAACTGAGCGCGAAAGATATCCTTTTTTGCCAATTGGCATTGAAGGTGTTGATAAGCTTCATCTTGCTTGTGGTGGTCCCAGCATTAATATTTTCTGGGAAGAAGACAAAGATGA
>CAJPLU010000032.1 GCA_905371595.1 Candidatus Saccharimonadota bacterium | reverse complement strand
AGTTTGTTTGCTGATAATGAGTATCGTTCCCTTGCTGACTAAATTTTGGTCTATGAAATCTGTATAGGTTATAAAACTGTCCACTTTTCTTGATATAATTAAAATTACTATACGAATAATTATTCAACAAAGAATAGTTGTCCGACCTGCCACTTAGAATCAAAACTGCTCCAAAAAATCCAACTTACCACTCTCAAAATGCCGCACGTCCTCGATACCGTATTTCATCATCACCAGCCGGTCGATGCCGCAGCCAAAGGCAAAGCCCGTGTACTCATTCGGATCGATGTCAGCAGCTTTCAGCACGTTCGGATGAATCATGCCGCAGCCCAGCAGCTCAATCCAGCCTTCGCCCGAGCAAACTTTACAATCCGGCTTTTTACCTTCACAGAATGGACAACTCAGCGCAAATTCAAAGCTCGGTTCAGTGAATGGGAAATAAAATGGGTTGACGCGCACGTCAAGTTTCTTGCCGTAATATTCCTGCAGAAACTCCTGCAAGGTGGCGATCAGATTGCCGACGTTAACCCCCTTGGCGACATACACGCCCTCGACTTGGTAGAACGTGTGCTCATGCCGCGCGTCCAAATCTTCGTTGCGAAACACCCGGTCGGGCACGATGGCGGCGATCGCCTCGCCCTTCGCTAAATTATCATGATATTTTTTCAACACGCGGTTTTGCATGGTCGAGGTGTGTGCCGGGGCAATCAAGCGGTCGCCATTAGCATCAGTTTCTTCGGTCATGAACGTGTCATAATCATCACGTGCTGGGTGGCCTTTCGGAAAGTTCAGGCTCTCGAACATATGGAATTGATCGTCAATTTCACGCGACCCTTCCGTCACAAAGCCCATGCGGTTGAAAATGTCAGAAATGCGGTCAATCTCGGCGCTCAGCGGGTGAATCGTGCCGCGTTCGCTGGGCAATAGATCAGGCCGCGGCGCATTAATATCCATCGGCGCGGTAACATCAATTGGCGGCAAATCAATTTTGTCAAGTTCTTGGCGGCGGACTTCTATGACTACTTCCAGCGATTTTTTCAACTCGTTGACACGCTTACCGAAAGCCCCGCGCTCATCGCTTGGCAAAGTCTTGATGTGGTCGTATAGTGCTTTGATTTCTGGAGCGCGCAATACTTCTTGCGGGTGGTTAGACTGAGCCGCCCGCGCTGATAAAACTTGTAAAACTTTCTCGAAATCCATCGCTAACCTACTTATTCACCTGATATACGAATAACACAAATACGCCAACTGCCATCAGTACAATAAACACCCAAGCTGGCGCTAGAGTTGTCGTAGCCTTGGTGCCTTTCAAATATTCTGAGTTTTCGATTAGCTCGCCGCTAACACCCGGAATTGGCTCGCCTTCTTGCTTTGCCTTCTGCGCTGCTTTTTCACGCAAGTCGGCAGCGATGCGCTGTTGCAGTTCGCTGCGGCTTTCTGTCTGTTCAAAATAACGTCCCATATCATCATTATAACAGATGTATACAACCCAAAATATTTTTGTGTTATACTATGTCTATATTTCAGTAAAGGAGGGAATATTCATGGCTACTAAAAAAGCCGCTTCTACCAAGAAGAAGACGACCGCCAAGAAAACGGCCGCCAGCAAGACGACTGTTCGTACAGTATCTGCCGAAAAAGTAGAAGCACCAAAGAAGGAAACTGCCGCTGCCAAACCTACGACAACTAAACGCAGCAGCGTCAAGCTTCCATCAAATATCATAAATATAATCTTTGCCGAGCTAATCGGTACGTTTGTATTGACGCTGGTTGCTTTGACCACATTCAAAGACGGCGGCGTTGGCGCGCTAGCTGTCGGCTTCACGCTAGTAATGCTAGTGATGAGCATTGGCGCTGTCTCGGGCTCGCACGTCAACCCAGCCGTAACATTTGGTTTGTGGACAATGCGCAAGCTCAAGACAATCCTGTTGCCGTTCTACTGGGGCGCCCAATTCATCGGCGCTATGCTGGCTGTAATCGTCACCAACTGGGTTACTGGTGGCTCGATTAATTTCGGCTTTAGTGGCTTTAGCAGCATGAACTGGTCGATATTCGGCATTGAGCTGGTCGGCACCGCTATCTTCCTATTCGGACTAGCAGCAGTTCTATCTCGCGAAGAAACTTGCAATACCGGCAAGGCGCTCGGCGTTGGCTTGGCACTAGCAGTCGGTATTTTGACATCTGGCTATTTGCTATCGACCGCCAAGACCCAAGCAATCGCCGACTACCAAAGCAAAGCAGCATCTTCAGCTTCTAATAAAGTTGAGATTCCTCACGTCGCTTACGTCAAGGGCGCTAGCCTTAACCCGGCTGTTGCGCTAGCGATGACCGATTCGACCGAAAAGGAGCTCACTACTGGTTCAGCTGGCTCTAACGAAGTTGTCAATTCACGCTTCTCGCTCGAGTCGCTAGTTGGCGCTTTAGCGGGCGCCGCTGTCGGTGCCAACCTCTACGTGTTGGTCGCTGGCCGGCAAAAGAAAGACTAAGCCTAACTTTCTTAACAAAAAATATCCCGTCTATCGGCGGGATATTTTGATAGCCAAAAATCTTTACTTTTTGTCAACAGATGACGGACGATCAAGCGCCAATACTTCGACGGAAGAATCGCTACCAGCGATCTTCACCACGTCTTTATCAACTTTACCGAGCTCTTTATGAGCGTTGTTATAATGATTGACCGTCGTGCCGAGACTATTGCCTAGCTTCTGCATGTACTCTTCAAATTTGGCGATGTGTTGTCCGAGCTTGCCGACGCGGACCTGAATATCCTTAGCCTGCTCCTCGATTTGCAAGCTGCGCAAACCTTGCAATACCGTTTGCAAATACGCCATAAAACTCGTCGGACTGGTGATAATCACGTGCTTTTCGCGGAAGGCATACTCTATCAGATCGCGCGAACTGCCGCCCTGGCCAACATTATTGATCAGTAAATCATAATACAACGATTCGCTGGGAATAAACATAAATGCGAAATCCATAGTATGCTCGCTCGGACGAATATATTTGCTGGTTTCGTCGATGCGCCCTTTCAGATCAGCTTTGACTTTTTGCATTAGCTGCTCGCGCTCTTTGCCGCTAGCTTCAATCATTCGGTTGTAATTTTCGAGGCTAAATTTGCTATCAACTGGCAGAATCTGACCCTTATCAAGAAAAATCACCGCATCAACCATTTCGCCGTCGCGAAACTTATACTGAGTCTGATACTGCCCTGGCGCCAAAATATTTTCGAGAACGCTCGACAAATAGTATTCGCCAAAAACACCGCGCTGCTTAGGATTTTGCAGAACATTTTGCAAGGTTTTGAGGTCAGTCGCCACATCAACGACACGCTTGTTGGTCTCGTCGAGTTTGGTTAAGCGCTGCGTGACATCGGCCACCAATTTTGAGCTTTCACTGAGCTGCTTTTGTACCGATTGCTGAGTTGACAGCTGCGAGCGTTCGAGCTTGTCGCTCATTGTTTGCTGTAAATTAGTGATCGAGCGCGACAATTCAACGACATCACCCTTGATCAACTCTACCGCCGAGTTATTTTGCACTCGCTTCAGCTGCTGCATCAACACAAAAACAACCACGCTAGCCGCTGCAACGACTATCGCTAAAATTATAAGCAAAACCATTATTTCCATATAGCTAGCATACCGCAAATAACGGTTCTGCGCCAGCTACCCAGCGATAATCAACCGAGCCGCTACAATCAGCACAATCGACACTACTAAGTAAAGTATGAACGACCGCAACCGCGCCAGCCAAGTAAACATCGCATAGGTCAACGCGCCAATTACCGTCATCGCCGTCATCGCCCAATACCACGGCAATAGCGCTAGATATGATTGTAGACCCCATAGAGCCGCTATCGAAGCAATAACGATAAATAACGGCCGGTAAATTCGCGCCTGCGACAACAGTATCAACCCGCCGATTGACACCAAAGTTACCGAAAAAATTGCTACATACAGCGGCGCATTCTGGCATAAATCATTATCGCCGCGGCACATCACCGCCGACGCGACCCGGCCAACCAAAATATACAACACCGTTAGTATTGCACCGGCGAATGCTCCATAGATAGCAGCTCGAATGATATCCTTTTTGTCCATCGGAATAAACGGCTCCAGCTTCACCGCTGCAGTCTCGTTTGCGTTGTTCATAGGTTTCTCCACATTAGTCATCTTACTAAGTTATTTTACTACATTCTTGCGTTTTTTGCTAGATGCAAGCTTAACATTAGGCCAATCCACGTACCACAACGCCCCCAAGCACGCCACCGCCACACCGCCGACAACATCAAGCGGCGTATGCACCAGCGCTAATATTCTGCCAACGCCGACTAGCAGCGCCATAGTTAGCATAATTATAGTAATCGAGCGGTGACGCAGTGCATACCAGACCGCCAGCACCAAAAACATCGCAAAAAGCGCGTGATCCGACGGAAATCCCGGATTATTCAGATAAGCCGCCCCTGGATTAACGCCAAGCAGCTCAAACGGACGCAACTGTTCAGGCTGATATATTAGCCCGAGGATTTTAGCAGTCACATAAGACGTCAGTCCAGCCATCAGCACGCGAGAATAAATTTCATAGCGGCGCTTACTTTCAACCTTAAAAAATAATTCATACAAAGCCAGCAGCACTAACGGAATCAGCAGCCAGTCGGCGATTACCTTAACTAGCCAAGCCACCTTATTGTTGCAGCTCCTCAACTAGTTGCTGGCGGAGAATGTGCTTATTTTTACCAGTTACCATATCTTTCACTGTCGCGAAACGGCCGCGCACTTCTTCCTCGCCAATCAAGACTACCAACGGTATGCCAAGACGATCAGCATAGCGCAGCTTCTTTTTTAACGGCACTGATTCAGTATTAAGAATTGTCGCCACGCCAGCTCGCCGCAGCTCGGCAGCTATTTGCAGCGCCTCGCCGAATTGCGCGTCGTCAAAAGACGCCACCATACAGCGCGCCAATGTCCGGCGATGACTAGACACGACGCCTGCCTCGCGCAGTTTGTAGAATAAGCGCGACAGACCAATCGACACACCAACACCCGGCAGACGCGTCCGCGTATAGTTCTCGGCCAAGTTATCGTAGCGGCCGCCCGAGCAAACACTACCAACTTCTGGATAATCATCAAGCGTCGTTTCGTAGACTACGCCAGTATAATAATCTAGTCCGCGCGCAATCCGTAAATCTAACTGAATACGCTGTTCTGGCAAGCCCATGTTTCGCAGCATCGCCAGCAACTCGCGTAATTTTGTCGTGCCAAGCGTGAAATCATCAGAATTGATCTCGTTTTTCATTGATTCTAGCTGCGATAAAATCTCGTCGTTGCTGCCGCTAATTTCTGTGAAGGCAACTACTTGCAAGACTTGCTTTTCACTAAGACCCAACTCGCGTAATTCCGCCATAAAATCTTGGCGCGATATTTTCTCGATTTTATCGACTACTCGCAGTACATCCGCCGACACATCGGCCAAACCAATTCCAGCGAAAAAGCCGTTCAATACCAAACGATTATTGATGTGAATCGTGAACTCGCCGAAAGCAAACTGCTCGAAAATATCGTTAATTACCGCTGGGAACTCCGCATCGGCCGCCACGCTTTCTGAACCAATCACATCAATGTCGCACTGGTAGAATTCGCGGAAACGCCCGGCTTGAGCTCGCTCGGCACGGTGCACCTTGCCAATCTGGTAACGCCGGAACGGAAAAACCAGCTGGCCTTCATGTTCGGCGACGTAGCGCGCCAGCGGCACCGTTAGATCAAAACGCAAGCTCAAATCATTCTTGCCGCGCTCGAACCGATAGATCTGTTTCTCGGTTTCACCGCCGCCCTTCGCCAGCAATACCTCGCTCAGCTCAATATCTGGCGTGTCCAGCGGCGCGTAGCCATAGCGCTCATAAGTTTCGCGAATAATGTCGCGCAAACGATTAAACTCTATTTGGTCGCCTGGCAAATATTCGCTGAAACCGCTCGGAATGCGGGGAGTAGTTATTTTCATATCATTATTTCTTGGCTGGGGTGGAGGGATTCGAACCCCCGCATGCTGGGACCAGAACCCAGTGCCTTACCACTTGGCGACACCCCATCGCGCCTACCTTAATATATCACTAGAGCGCCGTTATTTCAAATCTAGCCGCCGCAGTTTAGCAGTCAAATACGCCGCAGCTGCTAGCCACACGCCAGTCAGTAGCAGGCTAACCACCCCAGGCAGCGCCGCTACCGCGCCAAACAAACTAACTTTTTCCTGCCCGCCGCTCATCAGCACAGCCACATTAATCACCAGCCAAACTCCAGGCGCTAGCAATGTGCACGCACCTGATATTCGCCGCCCTAGCTTGCTCAGCCGCGGCATAGATAACAGAAATGGCAAAGAAATAAATTCTAGCAAAACTATAGCAATCGCAGCGATAGCGCCGTCGCCAATCCCCAGCGACTCTAAAGTTTTTGGAAATTTCTCGAACCTAAACAATTGCGCCAACATTATAATAATAGTCCAGAAACCTGCTGCCAGCGCCGCATACTGTGCGCGCTTCTTGAAAATTGTTGGCGGAAAAATACTAGCTATAAACTGTTTCATATTATTAGCATAGCATTTTTCCACACGATTTTTTATTTTTTGTCCAAAAAATGCTTGCTATTAAACACAAAAACGTATATTGTATAGACAGCGAAGTTACAAAAACAAACACAAAAATGTATCGATCGCTCTCCGATAAATCCACCACAACAATAGAATACTCCTCTGCCTTGGCGAGGAGTATTTTGTTTCCTAGTTTAGTTGACGCTAGCTGGGCCTGCCCAACACTGGCACAATCGCCTTATTCCCCAGCCTTTTTACTGTGCGCTGCCCGCCACTCGGCGATTTTGCCATGGTGCCCGCTAAGTAACACTTCTGGCACGCGCATGCCTTGCCATTCCTCGGGCCGGGTGTATTGCGGGTATTCTAGCGTTTCGCCGTCGCTGAAGCTCTCAATCGCTGCGCTGTTTTCGCCGCCGAGTACGCCAGGGATTAGCCGTACGATTGAATCAATAATCGTCATCGCTGGCAATTCGCCGCCAGTTAGCACATAATCGCCAACGCTGAGCTCTTGATCGACTAGCGCCATAATTCGCTCATCGTAGCCCTCGTAGCGCCCGCAGATTACAATATAACCGTTCTCGCTTTCGCTGTATTGCTGCGCCAACGCCTGCCGCCAACGCTGGCCGCGCGGCGTCATGATTAAGACCTTAGCGCCAGGGTCAATCTGTTTAGCCTGCTGCACCGCATTCCATAGCGGCTCGACCATCAGCAGCATACCATCGCCGCCGCCGTACGGCGTGTCGTCAACCGTCCGGCGCGGGCCTAATCCAAACTGGCGCAGGTCAATCGTCGAGAGCTCAACATGGCCGTCTTTTTGCGCTTTCCACATCATCGAACTGCCGAACACGCCAGCGAACATTTCTGGGAATAAGGTAATCACCTGAATTTTTCTCATCTGTTATAGTGTAGCAAGTCTTGACACGGATGTCTATCTGTGATATATATATATCAACTTTTGCTCAAAGTAACCCTAGGGCGAAAGTCGCCCTTGCTTTGAGCAAAGAGAGGAGACGGTCATGCAGACCGCCGTCACCCCCAAGTCCAAGCCCACCATCCTTGAGCGCGCGCAGATGCGCGCGCTCGAGAACTCCGTCGGACACGCTATGCGCGGCCATAGGTTCCGTGCGGCCTTCTGGGCCGGAGTCTTCTGGGGCCTGGGCGGCCTGAGAAGCAACTGAGCCCGCCCGAAAATAGCCCGCTGGAAAC
>CAJPLU010000031.1 GCA_905371595.1 Candidatus Saccharimonadota bacterium | reverse complement strand
GGCTAAGTTCATCTGTGCGATCAGGTCTTTGACGAGATTTTTGTACTCATCGCGCGGGATTTTGCGCAGGTCGAGCTTTGGCTTGTCATCTTCTTTTTGCGGGATGATGGCGCGCAGACCTTCGTCAATTGCTTTATTGATACCGCGCGGCGTGATGTTATGTTCGCGGTTGTATTTCTCTTGAATCTGGCGACGACGGCGCGTTTCCTCGATCGCCAAGCGCATGCTATCAGTCATATTGTCGCCGTACATAATTACCTTGCCGTCAACGTGGCGCGCCGCCCGGCCAATCGTTTGAATTAGGCTGCGTTCGCTGCGCAAGAAACCTTCCTTGTCGGCGTCCATAATCGCCACCAAACTAACCTCTGGCAAATCAATCCCCTCTCGCAGCAAATTGATGCCGACCAGCACGTCATAAACGCCCATCCGCAAATCGCGCAAAATATCGCCGCGTTCCAGCGTGTCGATTTCGCTGTGAATGTAAGCCGTCTTGATACCAATCTCCGTCAAGTAAGCTGATAAATCCTCTGCCATCCGCTTGGTCAAAGTAGTGACTAGTACGCGCTGCTTTTTGTCGACGCGGTCGCGAATCTCGGCGATCAAGTCGTCGACTTGCCCGTCGGTCGGTCGGACGATAATCTCTGGATCGAGTAAGCCAGTCGGGCGAATTACCTGCTGCGCTGGCGCCGGGCTGCGCTGGAGTTCATAATCACCAGGTGTCGCCGAAACGTAAATGACTTGGTTGATGTGTTTATTAAATTCGTCAAAGCGCAGCGGGCGGTTGTCTAGGGCACTCGGCAAGCGAAAACCGTACTCGACCAAGACTTCTTTGCGGGCACGGTCGCCGTTGTACATGCCGCGCACTTGCGGCACGGTAACATGGCTTTCGTCGATAATCATCAAAAAGTCGTCTGGAAAGTAATCTAGCAAAGTCGCTGGCTGCTCGCCCGGTTCGCGGTTGGTTAGATAACGGCTGTAGTTTTCGATACCTTTGACGAAGCCAGTCTGCTCGAGCATCTCGAGGTCATACTTGGTGCGCTGGCCGAGTCGCTGCGCCTCCAACAATTTGTTATTTTTCTCGAACCATTCGACGCGCTGCTCATACTCGGCGCGAATATTCTCGATGGCGCGCTTGATCTTTTCTTTCGGCGTAGCGTAGTGGCTGCTCGGGAAAATAGTGAAGAGTTCCGGCTCTTCAAGAATCTCGCCGGTCAACGGATCAATCCGCGTGATGCGATCGACATCATCACCGAAAAATTCAACGCGATAAGCCGTTTCACCGCCCGCCGGAAAGACATCGACCACGTCGCCTTTGACGCGAAACGCACCGCGCGCAAAGTCGATATCGTTACGATGATACTGAATATCCATCAATTGGCGCAAAAATTTGTCTTGCAAACGCCGTTCGCCGCGCTTCACCGTAATCGACAAATCATAATAATCCGCCGGCGAGCCCAAACCATAAATGCAGCTGACGCTCGACACGATAACTACGTCGCGCCGTGTCAGCAAAGCGTCGGTAGCGGCATGGCGCAAGCGATCGATTTCTTCGTTGATCGCCGAATCTTTCTCAATATAGGTATCGCTCGACGCGATGTAAGCTTCTGGCTGGTAATAATCAAAATAGCTGACGAAATAATGAACTTCGTTGTCAGGGAAAAACTGTTTGAATTCGCTAAACAACTGAGCAGCGAGAGTTTTGTTGTGCGCCAAAACCAACGTCGGCACGTTCCTTTGAGCGATAATATTCGCCATTGTAAAAGTTTTACCGCTACCTGTTACACCGAGTAACGTTTGCTCGCGCTGGCCGTCGTGCAAGCCATTTAGCAACTGGGCGATCGCTTGCGGCTGATCGCCAGTCGGCTGATACGCAGATTTTAGCCGAAATCGCTGACTATCCATCTGGTATATTTTAACATTTTTGGACTATTTCTAGCTAACCTTGGCCGTAGCGTTTAGCGCTAACCTGCGGGTCGCTGCTGTCGTGCTCAACATCGGCGTATTTCTTGTCAAGCGCCTCAATGACTCGCGCCACTAACCGCTCAGGGTTAGCGTCGTAAATGACATCTTTAGCGCCCGGCGCCCAAACGTTCTTGAGCAGAGTAATCGTGTAATCTGCCAGACCGCCGCTACCCAGCAAGATACCGCAGACCTTACGACTTTCGAGCGCTGTCGATAGCTCGTGCAGGCTGCCCATTCGCCCGCCGACGGTAATAACTGCGTCGGCACTGCGCACTAAGTGAACATCGCGGCCAACATATTCCATACCGGTGAAGTTGATATAGTCGAATTCGGCAGTCGGCAAACGGTAAGTCGAAATATGTTCGCGAAACGAACTAGCCGGCGAGAATCCGACCGACACGCCTTTGGTCTGGCTAACACTTTTGAAGCCGCGCGCCGCAAAGTGCGGCAAGCCGACGGTAGCGCCTGTCAGCAATGTCTTGCCCGAACGTGCGATTTCAGCGCCAATCGCAAAAGCTTTTTCGTGAGCGCTATCAACTGTCTCGCCCGACGCCGCGCCCGATACGCAAATCTGGTATTTCATTATTCTCCTCGTTTTGGTAATTGTTTCTCGGTAATCGGCATAGCGTGCAATTTGACGCCTTTATACAAGATGCCGTCTTTGGCGCCAATTTTAGTAACAACGCTAGTCGAATTGGCGCTAGCGAAAATAATCGAATCTTTTAAGCTTTTACCTTGCGCCCACTGGCTCAAAAAGCCGCTAGCAAAAGCATCGCCGGCGCCCGTGCGATCGACTACTGGCACGTCTTCATACATGCCAGCGCGCACCAATGTCTTGCCGTCAGTCGCTACCACGCCATTTGGACCGTCGCTAACAATCACTGTCGGACAATAGTGCAGCGCCCGCAGAGCCAACTCCTCGATAGTCTCGCCAGCTACTAATTTTTGCATCTCTTCTTTGTTGGTGCAAAGCACGTCAACTGTGTCCAGCAAGCCTTTCAACTTTTCCGGATCAGCTAGCTCCGGACCAGCCGGGTTGAGCATGACTTTGGCGCCAACGCGCTCAGCTTCGTCCAGAATCACCCGTAACACCGTCAGACTGTTGTCGGCTAGCGATGTCGGATAAATCCAATCAGCTTGGCTGATAGCTTGCAAATTCAAGCGGCCAACGTCCTTGCCAAATGTCCGCCCGCGGTGGTTCAGAATCGTGCGTTCGCCATTGGTGGCGATCAAAATTACTGAATAGCCAGCTTGCATTCGATCATCAATCAAGACATCGCGTGTATCGACACCCTCGGTATCAAGCGCCGCGATCACCGCCTGGCTGGCCGAGTCATTACCCAGCGCCCACATATAGCGACTGTCTAAGCCCTGGCGGGCAAACGTTGTCGCGACATTTGTAGCATTGCCGCCAGTGCTGAAGATTACGTCTTCGACTTCCATTTTGATGCCTAGCGGCAGCTCGGTAAAGACTTTCTTGCCGCGAGTATGCGGGTCGAACTCATTGCTGCGAAGGAATACGTCTTGCGTACCTTTGCCGATTGCTAAAATTTTAACCGCCACTAAAGCGTTGCCTTTCCAGCGCTACCAAAAGCGCCAATTTTCTCTTCGACAACTTTCTGGACAGCATCGTAAACTTCGGGCATCAGCTTGAAAACAGCATACTCGTCAGGGTTCTCGCGCAGAACCTTTTCGAGCGTAGTACGAAAAGCATAGCGCAGATCGCTGTTGATGTTGATCTTGCTAACACCAATTTTGGACGCGTCCTCAAAGTAGTGCAGCGGCGTGCCGCTACCGCCATGCAAGCTAATCTGGCAATCAATCGCCGCCCGAATTTGGCGCAGCAAATCTAGGTCGAGAATCTTCGGCACCGGATACAGCCCGTGCAAGTTACCAACCTGCACCGCCATAGTATCGATACCCGTGGCATCGACAAAACTTTTGGCCTCCTCGGGCTTGGTGTTCCATTTTTTGACTTCTTCGTAGTCGATTTCTTCTTTATGCAGGTTGGAGTCGCCAAAGAAATAGCGCTCCTCGGCCTCGACCAGCGCGCCTGTAAACTTAGCATATTCGACAACTTCACGAGTTTTCTCGATAATTTCCTCGAGCGAAGCATCGTGATTTGCCTGCGAAATATCGATATGAATGAATTCAAAGCCAGCATCAATAGCCTGCTTGCAACCCTCGACTGTCGGCGCGTGATCGAGGTTGATATACATCTCGACACCGTAGTTTTGACTATAGTTATCGACCAAATCGCGAATATTTTCGTAGCCGCCCAGCGAAGCTGCTTCGTTAGCGCTGACTTCGACCATCACTGGCGCCTTGGTTTTTTGCGCTGCCTGGCAAATCGCACGCAATGTTTCTTGATTGTCAATGTTAAAAGCTCCCACCGCGAAACCCTCTAGCCGGCTGCGTCGCATTAGGTCGCGCGCCCGGCTGGTACACTGGCGAATTTCATCAATTGATAAACTCATCGTTGTCTCCTTTCCTTAAAATCCTGCATGGTATTGCGGCACGCGATCAACAAATTCGCGCGTCTTCTGAGCGATACTCGCTTCATCAAGTCCAAAGGCTTGCAGCAACTCGCCAGCCTCGCCGCTCTCGCCGAAACGATCATTCATGCCGATGCGCAATAATGGCGACGGCAGCTGTTCGCCTAGTAGTTCGGCAACAGCGCCGCCCAAACCGCCAGCAATTTGCGCGTCCTCAACTGTAACTACCCGGCCAGTTTTGCGAACACTGGCCAGAATCGTCTCGTTATCGAGCGGCTTGACCGTCGGCACATGTACCACTTCGACCGAGACGCTGCTACTTTGCAATTCGTTAGCTGCTCGCAGCGCGTACGCCGTCATGATGCCAGTGCTGACAATCGTCGCATCGCTGCCCTGGCGCAACACATACGCCTGGCCAATCTCGAATGGCGAATCCAGTGTACTGAATGTCGGCGTAGCAGCGCGCGTTAACCGCAAATAAGCCGGCTTATCAGTCCTGGCAAGTGCTTTAGTGGCTTTCTCGGCCTCAATAGCATCACCCGGGCAAACGACAATCATGTTCGGCAACACCCGCATCAACGCGATATCCTCAAACATTTGGTGGGTAGCACCATCCGGCCCAACCGTTGTACCGCTATGTCCGCCGACAATCTTAACCGGCATATCATTAAGTGCAATCGTCGCTTTGATCTGCTCCCAGCTGCGCCCCGGGTGAAACGCCGCGTAACTGGCTGCAAACGGAATTTTACCAGCGCGCGCTAGGCCGCTTGCCACCGTCGCTAGGTTTTGCTCGGCGATACCGACCTCGATATAACGCTCAGGAAAAGCCTTGGCAAAGGCATCCATTTTGACGCTCTCGACCAGATCGGCGCACAGACCAACTACTCGCTCATCAGCTTCGCCGGCTGCTTTCAAACCGCGCCCAAAACCAGCGCGCGTAGCTTCTGCTTCTGGTTTTTCATTATAAATGTTGTCATTTAGAGGATAATTATACACGGCCTTCTCCTGAATATCGTTTTGCATCTTTTTTCTCGAGAATCACTAGCGATCGGAACATCGCCTTGGCGCTTTCTGAAACAGCGAGCGATTCTTTATTGTTGTATAAGTACAATAAGTAACTTCCTTTACCGTATGCTCGCGAGCAAATCACTGATAAATGCGGCTTGCCGCTGCTGTCATTAGCCAAAACGCGAGCACACAAAAGTTGTACAGCGCCGCGGTCATTTGCGAAATCAGCAAATGACTGATACCACTCTATACCAGTCACCAAGTCACCGTTACTCTTCGCATTTCCGATCTTGTCTTCGATAACTTTTCGCGAATTAACTCTATCAGAACTACTGATAAAATTTTCGCTACCAACCACAGATATAGTCATTAAGAGTCCGCTGCCATCAGAATACCAATGAACGCCATTATCGTTTTCCTTTTCAGTCCAACCTTCTGGCAATTTGCCGTTTTCGATGCGCCAAACTGGCGAACCCTGCGGCTGGTAATTATCATCAAGCGAGACGCTTCGGACAGTTCTGGCGCTGTCCTTTTCCTTGGCTTTGTTATCGCCGGCGTGATCAAACTGCGAGAAAAGCGGCTGCATCGCCCCAGACACTAGAAGTATCGTAACGATAATAGAAATAACAAGCGTAACCGAATTAATAATAATACCGATAACACCTGCTACTTTCGAAGTACCGTAGCGGTTCGCCTTGACAACGCTAGCAATGCCCAGAGGCAAGCCAATCATACTCATCCAAAGCAAGCCAAGTATGATACTAACAGCACCCATCCAGTTGCCCGGCGACTGTGTTGGCGCAGGCTGCGAATACGGATAAGCGTAAGGGCTAGCCGGCGGATAAGCATTGTTTGCTGGCGGAGCGGTGTACTGTGGAGCAGCATATTGCGGCGCTGGCGGCGAAACAGGCGGCGCTGAGGCAGCTGGCTGAACTGGCGGCTCTGACGGAGCAGATGCGACCGAAGACTTCGGCGGTTTCGGCGGCTTTGGCGGAGTTGGCGGTTTCGGCGGCTTTGGTGGAGTTGGCGGTTTCGGCGCCTTGGACGGCATCGAATTGTTAGACGATTGATTACTCATAATATCCTCCTGCATCTTGTTGCAATTCTGAATGCGCCAAATCAGCCAGCGCCGTAGCCGCTTGATCGCTTGATGGCGCTACGCCGTGCCACTTGTAATCGTATTCCATAAAGCCAACACCGCGGCCTGGAATCGTATGCGCGATAATGCAGCACGGCCGATTCTCGATCGCCTTAGCCAGATTCACCGCGTCGATGATGCCTTCAATATTGTTGCCGTCGATTTCTTGGACGTGCCAGCCAAAACTTTCCCACTTGCCGCGCAAATTTTCCAGCGGCATGACATCTTCGGTCGGGCCGTCAATCTGAATGTTATTACGGTCAATGAAGAGGATTAACTGGCGTAGTTTATACTTACCGGCAAACATCGCCGACTCCCAGATATTACCTTCATCAAGCTCGCCGTCGCCGGCAATCGCGTACACCCAGCGGTGGCGCTGCTTATCCAGATACTGCAGCGCATACGCGTAACCCGCCGCTTGCCCGATACCGCTGCCTAGCGGCCCGGAAGTATTCTCGAGCCCTGGCAACTTGACGCGCTCTGGGTGGCCCTGCAGGCGCGATCCGAGCTTGCGCAGCGTCGACAGCTCCTCGACTGGGAAGTATCCTGCCTCGGCCATGGCCGCGTATTGTACCGGCACTGTGTGGCCATTACTCAATATGAAGATATCGCGCTCTGGCCATTCAGGGTTCTGCGGATCGATATTCATAATATTGAAATATAGTGCCGTGACGATATCCGCCAGCCCCAGCGCGCCGCCTGGGTGCCCGCTCTTGGCCAGCTCTAGCATATGAACTACGTCGCGCCGCACATCGTTGGCTTTTATTTTGAGCTGTGGAATAGATAATTTTTCGCGAGCCACCTAGATTACTCCTTGCTTATTAACTTCTGCTACTAATTTCTGATAAGCTTCTGCCGGATCTGGCGCCGAATGTATAGCGCTGCCGCAGTTGACGATATTAACGCCGCCTTGCGCCAGGCTAAAAACATTTTCGAGCGTCGCGCCGCCATCCCAGCCAACTTCAACGCTAGGATGAATACTGCGAATCAAGCGAACCTTTTCCAGCTGCATCAAGCTAGCCTTGCCGCCATAGTGGCCCAAATCACCGCTAAATACCAGCACATGATCAACTGCGCTGATGACATCTTTGACGGTATTTGGCACCGTCGGGCGCAGCAATCCCACGCCAGTCTGAATACCCGAGGCCTTGAGTTGCTGGATAGAAGGCTGCAAATCCTCGTCGACTTCGGCATGAAAAATCACCAGCGACGGCCGCATTTGCACCAAAGCATCAACATACAAACTCGGCCGCGCCACCATAGCATGGATATCAACCTGCCAGTCTTGCGGCCACCACATCTCGCTCAGCTCGACGGTTTTGGTCGGTGCAAATTCGCCATCAGCCAAATCTAGATGAACGCGCTTAGCAAACGACGATAAACGCTCAATCGTTAGCTTGTAATCTTCTGCATTTTCGCAGAGCACTGTCGGAACAATCTCGGCCATCAGAAAGCATCCAATTCTGCG
>CAJPLU010000030.1 GCA_905371595.1 Candidatus Saccharimonadota bacterium | reverse complement strand
ATATTTTTGCTGCGCAAACCACTGCCGCACTGCAGCCGCCAGCTCGTCGTGCGGCGCATTCTGGAAGCTAGCGACAATCGCCGCAATCTGGCCGCCATAGGTCGTCACCTGCGTTTTGCCGTCATACGGCCATTTCTCATACAAAAAGCGATTCAAGGCCCGCGCCAAAGCATACTCTAGCGGCAATAATTCTGGTGTCTCAGCACAAGCATAACCAATCATTACCCCTTGATCGCCAGCACCGCCCGCATCCACACCCTGAGCAATCTCTGGGCTCTGGCGCGCAATCCGCTCAATAATTTCCACGTCGCCAGCCAGCCGCCGCGCAATCTGCTTGACGTCAACTAGCTCGCTCGACGATACTTCGCCAGTTAAGAACAGCGCGCCATGGCCGCCGCAAGCTTCAATCGCCACTCGAGCTTGCGGGTCTTTGGCAAGATACGCGTCCAGAATAGCATCGCTGATTTGGTCGCAAATCTTGTCCGGATGTTTCGGCGAAACGCTCTCGGCCGTACGATATACTGCTTGATTATTAGATTCTACAGACATAAAAACTCCTTTCTATCTGCCCCGCTACAAGGCCAAGAAAGGAGCTGCAAAGACAATATCTCTCCTGGTCAAGCAGGCTGGAATTAGCACCTTGCTGCAAAGGCAGGTTGCCGGCGAGTCATCAGGCCAGTCCCTCGTCGCACTCTGGATATTAAATTATTAACAAATCTATTATAGCACGCCCCACCCCGCCGAATCTAGATTGACAGCAAAAACAGCCAAGACTCTCTCGCTATAGACGAACGCCAGCCCGCGCTTTGTTCGCCCACTCATCCGCTAGCTCATTCTGCTCGTGGCCGACGTGGCCGCGTACCCAAACCAGCTTCGGCTGCGTCGATTGGTAAAGCGCGTACGCTTGCTGCACGAGATCAATATTCTTAATTTCGCCGCCTTTTTTACGCCAACCTTTAGCAGCCCAGCCTGGTGCCCACTTAGTTAACACATTGATCCAAAATTCGCTATCGCTATGAATCTCGCACGGCTCATCGCCAGCTAACTCCATCGCTGCAATCAGCGCCATGCCCTCCATGCGAATATTCGTCGTCTGTCCGTCTTCGCTACCCAAAGCTACCGGCCGGCCGTTTTCAATCACCGCGTAGCCGCCTGGGCCCGGATTTGGGCTAGCGCTGCCGTCTGTAAAAAATACTCTCACTTCTTCCCCACTTTCTAGATGTCGCGGACTGGCCGCAACAGCTTCAGCTCGTCTGGCATATACCACTTGTTGCCACGATTATCTTGTTCATATTTATACTCTATCATGTGATCAGCCTGAAAATAGTCGCCCGTACCAACAATCTTGTACTGAATATACATTTTACGCACCGAATCGCTCTGCGGCATCGGCCCGCGATACAAACGCAGCTCAAAAATCTCGCCTGGCTTGAGAAATTTATTCAAGTCGCCTCGCTGCCCTAATATCTCATATTTATCAAGCTCCACGTCAAAGCTCGCGTGGTTGCGAATATGCGCCCACACCTCGAGGTACTTATTATCGCCTGACGGATGCGCCTCGGTGCGCTCAACTTCTATCTCGGGAATCACTTTTTGCCCGTTAGCCGAGTGATATTGATCGGGCTGAGGCTTGCTATCTAGCTTCCTCGCACCTGCAGCAACCCCTGAAGCGTCTTTATCGAAGTTATCTTCGCCACTACTGCCGCGATTATCTTGCGGCGAGACCATATCATTATTATTAAGACGCGCCAAATATTCGTCATCACCATCCGGCTCGCCAAAAATTAAATCACGCAACCATCCCATATATCTATTGTACCGTATTTAGACAAAGCTACACATACGCTATATATAGTGCCGCTATATATAGCGTATGTACTGCCGTGGAAAAATCAGGGAAATCTTCGAGACACACTAGACTACTGTTATTTTGCTTATGTTTGGCACTCTTGACACGCGAGTGCCAACCAATTACAATAAAATATAGAGCAAAAGCTCGCCAAATCATAAACGAAAGGAGTAATACAAATGAGTAAACTCGTTCGATTCGACCCGTTTGCCGAAATGGATGCCCTGCAGCGCCATTTCTTTAATGACGACAACTGGATGCCGCGCCAAGTGCGCTCGGTCGGCTTACCTACCACTGATGTTTACATGAAGGATAACGCACTAGTCGTCGAGGTTCACCTGCCGAAATTCGGTGAAGGCGACGTCAATATTTCTGTCGAAAACGGCAACTTGGTCATCCAAGCCCAACGGCACGAAAAAGAAGAAGACAAAGAAAAGAAGTACGTCGTACGCGAGTCGAGCAGCAGCTTCTACCGCAGCGTCCAGCTGCCAGAGCGCGCTGACGCCGATGCTATCGAAGCACACCTGGACGATGGCGTCTTGAAAGTCACCGTGCCAGTCACGCCAGCGCCAGAGCCAAAGAAAATTACCGTCAAATCACGCGGCAAGAAGAAAGAGTAAGTCTTTCTCAGCTTTGGCCGTCAAGAAAGCCTCGGGATTACCCGAGGCTTTTTGCTAATAACG
The DNA here is from genome assembly GCA_905371595.1 of Candidatus Saccharimonadota bacterium. Classification (GTDB taxonomy): domain Bacteria; phylum Patescibacteriota; class Saccharimonadia; order Saccharimonadales; family Saccharimonadaceae; genus Saccharimonas. Next base: position 5,959 of record CAJPLU010000030.1, on the reverse strand, counting down.
AAATTCCGCAGCCTAGCTAGAAAGCGTCAAACTATTCCGCGTATTTTTCAACGAACCGCCGCAATATCTTGACTGGTTCAGTTACCAATTCCGATTCGCGGTACGCCGCATCGATCAGATCTTGAGCTTCCTCTGGCGCGAAATAGCCAGCATGCTTATAAATATTAATCCGCAGCGCCAAGCCGTCAGCATCAAGCTCGGGATGGAATTGCGCCGCATAAACATTTTTCCCGGCGCGCAGCAATTGTATACAAGTCGCAGAACGCGCCAGCACCACGCTGTTCGGCGGCGGCGTATCTGTCCCCTCTTTATGCCCAACGAAGCCGCGAAAACTAGCCGGCAAGCCAGCCAGCAGCGGATCATCCTGCGCCTCCGGCGTCAAATTTATATCCACCGCGCAAACCGGCTCGCCATGATCGAAATCCGTCCGGCCGCCCAGCGCCGTCACCAGCGCGCCCACGCCCAAACAAGTGCCTAAAAACGGCTTGTCCTCGGCTACAATCCGGCGAAGCAGTGGCCTGATATAATCTTCAAACTGCAATTGTTCCGGCGATTTTTCCTCTGGTGGATAAGCAAAATTAGCCGGCCCGCCGCCCATGAAAATACCGCTATAATCATCCAAATTAACTGGCGAGAACTCGCCGCGGTCAAGCCGCAAGCGCTGCAACTGCTCCGGCTGCAAACCGCCAAATTTCAAAAAAGCTGCATATTCGTCGTCAGACGCTTCGTCCTCGGGACGGGATTGTAAAAGAAGAAAAGGTTTTGTCATAAATCAAGTGTAACACGCCGAAGGCTAATCGGCCAAAGCGTCGGTGAGTTACGAATCGCTGTGATTATCGAATTTTATTCTTCACACATACCAGAATAAGAGATAAACTGCTTCCGGTTTTTAGCCGTCAGAAAAGCCTCTAGATTATCCGAGATTTTCTGCTAGTAAAATGCCCTAATTGCTATTAAATTTTAAGATATTCGACGTATTTAATTTTTCAGCCTGGCGGGCCCGTACTTCAGCTGGGTGCGATATATAGCCAAAGATATAATAAACTTTTGCCAACCCGGCAACACAAATCGAAGCCGCTGCGACAATGCCACAGTATAAACTGCATTTATCAAAACTGTTCGTAAAGGCCAAAACTTCTGCTCCAGTCGCCGCTAAAACAGCTCGGGAAGAACAATTCTCTATTCTTTCTCCGGCAGCACTGGCAAATTTTAATATAGCCGGCCGATTGTCTTCGTACAAAGCACCACCTTGCTCGTCAGCCATATGCTGCAGCTCATGGCGAGCGGTCTTTGCCGCATCCTTATCGCATCTAATTTTAATATAATGCCGTCCGTTTTGGTATTGATAATATCCCGAACAACCGCTAGGTAATATTTCGCTGCGCCTTCTTGAGGCAAATACAATCTCGACTCCATCCATTTCTCGTTCGTTCAGACCGACAGCAGCTGCCGTTTCATAAATCGCCTCAATATCTACATCAATAATTTCACCAGGCTTTAAGGCTCTTCCAACTGTCGTTTCAAACGATACTAGTGGACCACAGTCTGGTAAATCGGCACCGCAAATACGCGGCTGAGGCTCGCGCTCAATACCTTGCCAAACATCACAATTTTTTCGTACTGATGAATTATATAATGCAGTATGATTTACGTCAAGAGATTTTGCTAGCTTTTTTAATATAATCACGAGGCGTTAAATCTTCGGCCGACTCAACATCGCGAAGCCATGGAAAATACCGGAGCACTTTGTCTTGATGCAGCACTTCTGCCAAGGGTGCTGATTTAACCGTAATATCTTCGCCAGCATCAAGATGCTGCGCTGCTCGATGCAACACTCCCCCTGTAGCCAGGAACAAATAGGTAAACCACTCAATTTTCTTATCCATCTGCACGACATCAAGCAGTCTCCAATTAGCAAAAGTCCAGCCTGTTTCTTCTCTCAGTTCGCGCTGTGCCGCTACTAATACCGACTCGTCGCTAGGATCAACTCGGCCGACTGGCAAATGGTTCTTGCGGACAATCCCGCCCGGTTGCTTTTCGTCGATTACCAGCGCATCGCCAGCCTGGTCGAGCGCAATGACCATCACAGTATCTGGACGGCGCAGCATTTCAAAAGTTTTTACGCTACCATCGGGCATCTTTTGCGGCCATTGATATACTTTGTAAATCTCACCTCCAAAAACACAATCTGCTTCCGAAGGAATCAGACGAGCACCTTTCGGCAAAACACGTTCGGTCATTACACTATGTCCCCAACTTTTTCATCAAAATATCATAACCGTCAGTCACCTCATCTTGACGGCTGACGCCTAATTCCGCCATAATGCGCCACAGATCATCGGTTATAGTGGCAGGGTCGGCGTTCTCGCCAGCTAATCGCTCTAATTCCATAAAGTCGCCCAAACCCTCCGCCGAGTCGATGCATACTTCTATATTATTCAGCTTGCCAGTCCGGCGAGTCTTTGATATGTCCGAAAACGGCACGAAGCCCAACTCCTTAACTATAGCGATCATGATGTCTGGGTCGCCAACTTCCGTTTCGCGCTCAATGCTATCCAACTGCCCAGTGACTGATCGTTTTAGGGTGAATAACGTCCGCTTGGTTTCATTTTCGCCTTGTCCATGCGTTTCGGTACGCACCTGCAGCCAAGGCACTGTATTGCCGTCGCCGCCAGCTTCTCCTGGCAGACCAAACACTTGATCGCGCTGATGTACCGGCTCACCGAGAGCAACACCCTTACCCGCCAGCGCAGCCAACAGCCCTTCTTTATCTTGCAACCTAACTTTTATCTCAATTTCTCTCATATATAAATGATATCACGTTTAGGACACATCCACTGGACCGATAATATCCGTATTGCCAAAGTAAAAATCGGTTAAGACCTGCCGCCATGGCGTGCTGGTTGCCGCAGCATATATCATTTTGCCGATATCGCCATGGCAAGCCAACAACACCGTTTGATCTGGGTGTTGACGCGCCATGAAATCAAGCACCCGCTGGCCGCGAGCCAATAACTCAGGAAAAGTCTCAGCGCCGTCAGGATGCAAAAAATAGGTCACGTTCTCTGCTTTGATGATGTCCGGCGCACAAATTTCCTCAATATCAGCCGCTGGCTTACCAGTCATAATGCCAAAATCACGCTCGATTAAATCATCGTGAACTATCGGCTCAGCAAGCCCCAGCTCCGCCGCTACAATCGCTGCCGTCTCGAAAGCTCGATCAAGCGGCGATGCATACACTGCGTCAAAAACCAGCTCCCTATCCTTGATGTGACGCGCCAATTGCCGCGCTTGCTGACATCCCAAATCGGTCAGCGGCAGGTCGCGATGGCCGTTCAGAATTCCGCGCACATTGTCTTCGTTCTGACCGTGGCGAACGATATAGATAGTAGTCATGAATCTTAGTATATCATCTCTATTGGGCGGCGAGAAACCTTACGAAGCCCTATTTATCGCCGAAGTTTCTTGCTATGAAATCATTTGGTAAATCTGCGAATGACATTCCAACCAATCAGCAATCGCATCAATATCAAGATGATCAGTCGCGACGTGGACGGCGAAATCTTCTAGTTCACCTCGCTGTGCTGTAAAATTATACCCATTCACCTCCAGCAAAGTCAGCCCGGCTAGCATTGCCGTCCGCTTATTACCATCAGCGAACGGATGGTCGCCAATAATCCCGCGCATCAACGCCGCTGCCTTGGCAAATACGGTTGCATATAATTCCTCGCCAAATACTACTTGATGCTGTGTTGACACCGCAGCCTCCAGCCGTCCGACGTCACGCACGCCATCTGCACCGCCGTCTTTGACAAGCACCAGCGCATGAAGTTGCAGAATCTGCTCGAGAGTCAAACTAACCATTAGCGCTTCGCCAAGTGAGAAAAGTCCTCTTTGTATCGCCTAAGGAGCGAGTTTGCAGTTTTGAGCACTTGATTATCATCAGCCGCCTCCGAACGCTTACGTACCGTGACTTCAATTTCGTCGCCATCGCGAATCCCCAGAGCCCGCAAATCCCGCGCCGGCAGCGTCACGCCGCGGCTCGAACCAATCTTGATAACTTTTTGAATCGTAGTGATTTTCATGCAAACATTATAACAAAATTATAATTTTATTGCAATATTAGCGAAACCAAACCAATATTTACCGCACGATTTCGCTATGCAACTGCTGCCATTTCATATGCGCGCTATACGCTCGAGCTGGCGCGTCAACCTCGCTCTTCTGAAGCAATAACTCCTCAGGATCAATAAACATTACTTCGTCGCCCTCTTCACCTGGTATAAAATCAAAATTCTCCGGCCAAACACGGCAATAAAAGCAAATCTGATTAGCATCAATCCGCTCAATGTACATCTCATCCGACGCGTCAAAAAGTTGATAACGCAAACCGCCCTTGTAACCAACCTCTTCGTACAACTCGCGTTTCAGCGATGATTCAAAATCCTCATCGTAATCCATGCCTCCGCCCGGCAAATCCCAATAAGTCCGATTAATTTCCTTGACGACCAAAATCTGCCCAGCGTCGTTATAGATGAGAGCTTTGAGCGAAATTCGGTAGAGGTAATCGTGGCGAGTCACTCCGACTGAATCTTGCGTTACGAGATGCCCGTTGGTAAGTTTTGTCATAGGGACAATTATAACACTTTTAGCCTAAACCCAGCGTAAGTACCGTCTTGCTTATATGCTTCCTCACCAAGGAACGCCGGAACGGCCTGCAGCTCATCGTTATAAACAAAGTTTTCAAGACTAGTTATGCTCTTTTCTTCCTCGGGTAAAATCTTCCCCGTCATTTTATAAAAAGTTCGCTCTTGGTCAACAATCTTCCCATCCAGATATCGTTCTATATCGGTGTATATTTGCTCATACAGATCATCGTTCAAATGCGAATTTGGCACTTCGTAAGCCACGAAGTTCGACGCCACTGTAGTGATGTCATTAAGCGGCTCAACCACCAGAACGTCTTTTACAGCGCTAGAATTGATAAACCTCTGCACTACTTCATTGTCTTTATCTGCCGTTATCAAAATATTTGGCTGCTCGGCAGTGGTCGTATGAAAATCCAGCACCAGCTCCGGCTTCAGTAACCGAATCCGCTCCTCAATAATCTTAGCACGCCGACCCTCATAAGTATCCAGGCCAAGTCCGTAGCTCCTATTTAGATCCGATTCAGTATACCGCACATTCTTTGCGTAAGCGCGCGGATTAGCTATGATGAACTCTATATCTTCCAACAGTTTAGACCGTTTGGCGAGCATATACGCCAGCAGATTTGGGCCTAATAATTCATTACCGTGAGTGGAGATTATTGCGAGTATTTTTGTCATATAGCTATTATTCTACGCCGTAAAAACAAACCTGCCAACGATATGCGCGCTATTTATTGCGTATTATTATATATCAAACGCATCAATAATTTCTTGGTTGCGAATTAACCCTCTTCATGCACCTCATTATACCAAAAACCTCGACGGGGACGAACCCAAGTCGAAGTGCTGTATGTATTATATTAGCAGAGATATGCGTATAAATCAATATCTACGACACGTCAAATAGTTGATGGCGCAAATCACCCTTGTAGCCAACTTCTTCAAGCAGCTCGCGCTTCAAAGACAACTCAATCGTCTCGCCAAAATCCATGCCACCGCCCGTCAAATCCCAGTTTGGGAAGGTTTCGCCTGTTCCTTGTTTGAAATGTAGATTTACAGTATATTTTGTCTTTCCAATATCCATTATTAACTGCTTATTGGGTGTTAACACGTTGGGAATTATCTAATTGTGATACTCTTTTATTTTATGTTCATATTCATTCAAAAGATTCTTTGAATAAATTTTTTCATTTTTTGAATTTCTAACTTCTTTCCAAATAATAGAAGCGACTTTTAATTTGTTCGAATAGTTGCGACTATTTTCGTCTGCACAGAAATCCTTTAAAAATTGATTCCATTGACAAACCGAA
>CAJPLU010000029.1 GCA_905371595.1 Candidatus Saccharimonadota bacterium | reverse complement strand
ATGATGATGATGATTTCTTTCTAAACCATACTGCTCCAGCCCAATCAAACCCTTCGCCGCCAGCACTCGGAGCCTTTTCTCCTTGGCTGGCTGAGGCGTATTTACTTTCGAAACCGTTGATTTCACCTACGTATATCCAGGTATGACCTGGTGAGAAAGCCACGTCGCCTGGCTGTAATTTGTCGTCTGTAAATTTACTGCCGTCTGGCTCGTATGTACCATTAGCGCTACCAAGATATTGCCAATTAAGGGTAGCCCATAGTCTTTGCACAACAGTGTTACCACCCTTAGCATCAAAATTGTATGTCTTATCGAAACCGCTATCATAAATTAATGTTGTAACAAAGCCGCCGCAATCAACACCGTAATGACTTCCAAAAAAACGCCCCTCATCTGTAGCTTTATAGATTGCTTCAATGTATTCATCTTTTCGTTGAATGCGCGGTTCGTGATGTATCTGCGGCCAGGCGTATTTTAGAGTGTATTCTTGTAAGGATGAACTAGCCCCACCACCACTGCTGCACGATGCAGATGTTCCTGGTTCAGAGGTGCCAGATGAGGAGCCAAGTGTCGGACTATCTTTATATTTTTCATAAAGGGCTTTGGCATAGGCCTGACGTTTTTCCATCGCACTGCCGCCACTTCCCTCAAAATTTGCTTCAAAAACTTCGGTGGCCTGCTCAGCGCTGGTTGTAGCCCTAACGGCATCAGCGGTGCCACCGCGACCTGGCGTGTGATCTTTCCATTCATCAGTAAGGCCCATTTCCCAGGCTAGATAGCGTAATTGAATTGAGAAATCATATGGATCACTTCCCATATCAGCTGCAAATTTAACTAACCCATTATTCCAGCGATTAGCTTCATCCCACTGGGCAATACCAATGTGCGATCCGTTAGATGCTCTAGGATCTAGGGTTGGTCCTGACTCTTGTTGAAGGTTGCCGACGATACCGGCAGCTTGAGCTAAGGTCAATTTGGTACCGTTACCAGCACTCATCAGATAGCCTAGTGCGGTTTCTGGATTATCTGATAAGATTTTAACTATACCGCCACCTGTTTTTGGTTTGACGCAGCAATTAGAAGAGCTACTGCTAGATGAAGTGGACGATATTGTAGATGCAGTAGCGACTGAAGCGCCAGCATAGCCGGCCATCTCGTCGAGAGCGCCTTGCATAAAAGCTATATACCCTGCAGTATCATTACCGTCGTCTGGTGGAGCATATCTATTTGCGTACGCTGTCATACCTTGATCAATTTCATCAGAGAACACTGCCCTGTCGTATGAGAACCAGTCGCCGCTATCGACGTTCTTGTTTTCTTCGGCTTCAGCGTCTACACTAGCTTCGAAAGAGGTCCACATATACCAGTTTCGGCTAGCCTCTACAACATGCGGTTGAGAGTCGGTTGCGGTGCGTCCAAAAGCATTGTGCCCTTGATGAACTTTTATCTGGGCACCTGGTACATCTGTAGTGGCTAACGTTGATTCCATCATAGCATGGGCATACGCCAAAAAAGGACTAAGGTTAGCCTTTTTGGCGCTAGCGACAGCTTTTTGACTAGTACCTTTTAGCGGGCTGTCTGGCGCGTGAGTTTCAATGTATTTCTCAATTGCGTCTGCCATCTTTGCAGCGTCTAGGCTAGGATAAGTCATACCGTTTGGCGCGCCGCTACCAGGACTGACTGACGATAAATCGGTACTTGACCCTGTTGAACAGGCGGCATTAGTATCGTAAAATTCTATATTATTAGTAGCTGAATTTATATACAGTCTTTCTGGTGCAGCCGAGGCTGTTTGGGTATACACACTAACTAATGTAACTACAGAAATTATAATATATACTATTTTTTTTAGTATCATTAATTAGCTACCTTTCTGGCATATTCCCAGTGCCATGCTTCAGGTTTGCTGCCGCCGCGTTCTGCCCATTTCGGATGAACAAAGCCGTATTTGTGAGCATTAGTGGTTAGCCAATTATATACCGGTGTATCAAAGTCGCCAACGCTAATATCGGCAGCTAATCCCCAACCGTGATTAGAGCTGCATGGTGGAGCTGGTTTAGCTAGGCCACCTTGATAACGTGAACTATTGGGGTCGGCGTATGCTATTTGAGTCTCGCAATCACGATACGCCTCGTTAATACCTAAATCACTACCTGTTTCGGACTTGTAAGCCTTATTCATTTCTTCCATAGCAGCAGCGGCCTGTTTATGCATTCTTTCGCTAGAGAACGATAGAGTAACGAGCTCGTTGTCTGGAAGGGCGCCATTATTGAGACCCTTCCAGACAGATACATCATCACCGCCTTCTGCTGCAGGTTGAGCTTGGTCAAATTCTGGCTCACCTACAGCACTACCAACGCTAGTACTAGTGGATGCTGTTGAAGTTGATGTTGGTTTAGTTGTTTTATCTGGATCCTCATCCATACCATCGACAGTGCGTTTGTCGATTTGGTATAGGTTGTATAGGGCGCGCTGCCGGCTGTCGACGGTGCATTCTTTGGTGTTTATGATGCTAGCTTGGTTGCAAGTGTCTATCCAGTCTTGCAGCTCGCTATTACTCTTTACTTTGCCGTCTTCGTCGATATCGCCGGAAGCGCTTAATTCGCTAGCTACTTGATCAGGTTCTATACCCATATAATCAGTTGGTACGCCGTATTGAACGTCGCAGGCTGGACCGACAGCGATGTCTTTTTCGTTGGCTAGCACGGAGTTTTGCGTACATTTGTTCTCGTCAATTATATTTTTGGCATAAGCTGACGGATTGAATAAGTTAAATAGCGACGAGGTAGATATCGACGAGATAGCCGACACGAACGCTAATGGACTCGATGCCATACCTAAATACGGTACGAATCGTATAGCGATTGACCCCAGGAAAGTATTCGGACTAGAGATGTCGAATGGGCTGTGTGTTAAGCGGTCTTCTTCGGCTAGGGCAATACGCTCGGGTTGGACAATTTGCTCGTCGAAGGCAACTTTTTGCTGGACGGTTAGCGGTGCATTGCCAGTGTAACTGGCTTGGTCGGCCATACTGTTTGATAAGCCCACGCCAGTGATGTCGCCGACATCAGTGCCGGTTGCTCCCTTGGTTTTGTCACCTAGGAAGTATTCGGCTAATGCTTTCATATCTACCCAGTTACCGAATGTGTCAATGGCGGTTTGTACGATACCTCCCATGGCTGAACTGAGCTGCTGCTGTACAGATTCAAGTGACAATATACCTTCGAGAGCAAATTCTCCTGCCGTCCAGGCCCAGCCGACTGGCCCTAGTCCGTTTTTGATGCCATCAAAAACCTCAACAGCAACTTCGGCCGCCGTCGAGCCGACCAGGTCGCACCCTACCTTGACAGGCTCGCTATTGACGACACCTAGGTAGGTAGCAAGCGCGCCGCCGACTCCTGGTATATAAGACGACGAACTGCCAGATGTACCTAGGCCCATAGTATATTTCATCAGTTTAGAGTCAGTGGCAGGTTTTTTGATAGAACCGTCTTTCTTGGTGTATGATTGAGTAAGGATAGTCGCTACGTTATTGACCATTTCTGGGGTAGCCTCGCCTTTTTTGATAGCGTCGGCGGCTGTCAAAAAGGTATAACCTAGTTTGGCGTACTGAGCAATTCGAAAAGCCTTATTGATGTTGACTATCACATTTGGCGCCTTGGCCGCCGCGCAAATGCCTTGAGCCATCATCAGTTTGGCATCGCCGCCTTTTTTGGCAGTTTTTTTGGCTTCTTTCTTGGCAAAATCACCAGCCTCTTCGGCGATTTCTTTCTTGATTTTGTCGCCGCCTTTGTCCTCAATTTTTGTTAATTCGTCTGTGGCTTCGGTTAGGGCTTTTTTGGCTTTTTTGGTGTTCAGTTTATCGGCGACTTTTTTAGTAACACCTATTTTTTTGAGGAACTTGACCGCGGCGTCGTCAACCCAGTTCACCCAGCGCGGGTTAAAAGCGCGCCGGAAAGCGTTGCGGAGTTTAGGATTATTGCGTAATGCTTTTTTGAAGTCTTTGGCGGATATCTTCTCGCCGTCTATCAAGTAGTGAGCTGGCCGTTTGCCGCCGATTAGTTTGCCTTTTTCGATAACTTCGCCGGCTTCATCCAGAGCTTTGACACCGGCTTTGTCGAGCTGTTTGAGCTGGTAATTAGTCGGTTTGTGAAAGCGGCAGGCGATTTTAACTAATGTACAAGAACCAGATGTGGCATTATCAGCCAGGCGCCGCGACAAAATCCGGTTTGATCGCGACGATGACGTATATTGCTGCTGATCGATATTGGTGACAATTGACTCTTTGATGGATACTAGCAACGAGCCCATGATGCTAGTCGACGAACCGATACCAACGGCACCGACCAGTAGCATGCTGGCTACCGCGCCAGTCGGGCCAAATCGTTTGAGCTTATTCATAGCCGAAAAGCCACCTGATTTACCCTTGCCCCTCTTAGGCTTGTTTAAGTCTCTCGAGGTGTTATCGCGCCAGCTGTCTTGCTGCTGCGACTGCTTCTCTTTGTTGTTGATATTGCCAGCGGCGTCGCCACTACTATTACCGCTACCGCTAGCCGCTTCGTTGTCGCGTTTGGCTGGTTTTTTATTCTCCATTCTCGACAAATTTCGGCTGACAGTATCATCCCAGTGCGCCTGGCTCGGCGACATTTCGCGCTCCCAGGCGTCGAAATCGTTGGCATGGCCTTGGTCTGTGGGTGTCTGCATCTGACGCTCCCACTGGTCAAAGTCGTCGGCGTTGTCTTGGCTGGTGTCTGGTCTTTCTCTTGTACCTAGCGGCATAATCTTATTATAACCTTTTTAAGCTATTATGTCTGCTCCTCGGCAGCGGCTGCGGCGGCTTGTTGTAGTGTTGCCTGCGGGTTGGTGGTAATCAAGCCAGTTTCGGTGTCGCTGGCGACAATCTGGATATGAACGTGATTCTGCCCGGCAAAGAATAACCCCTGTCCGACTGGGAAATTGGCTAGACGCTTGCGTTCTTCTTCGGTTAATTTGAAAACGTCGCCAAGCACATCGACAGCGCTCGACGATTGCTTTAGTAGTAACTGCATTGATGAGTTCGAAACAATGGCGCGGCCCATTTTGCTGCCCATGAAGTCCTCGACGTCCTGAGTGATAGTTGTCAGGCCCAGGTAATATTTACGAGCGCGCTTGGCTAAACTAAACATAAAGTTCGCCGAGTCGTCATATTTCATCAGCTGCCAAGCCTCATCGACGATTAACATGCGCTTTTTCTGCTGGGTGCGGACAATATTCCAAATGTGGCTAAGGACGATATACATGGCCACCGGCCGCAACTCGTCCTCGAGGTCGCGAATGTTAAAGACCACCATATTGTTGTTAATATCGATATTGCTCTGCTGGCTAAAAATACCAGCAAACGTACCAGTAGTGTATTTGCGTAGGCGCTGCGCCAACTGTGGGCCGGTACCGCCCATGTGTAGTAGAGTGTCATATAGATCGCCCATTGTCGGCGGTACTGAAGTGTGCGTCAATGGATCGCTAGTGATGCCGACGCGAGCGTAAGTGTCGATCAAGCCTTGGTCGAGGTCGGCCTCTTCGGATGGCGATAAGCCGATACCGGCGCTATTAGCCGAAGCTCCGCCCAGCATCAGCCGCAGCAACCCGTGCAGCGTCACTAGATTGGCGCGCAAGGCGTCGTCGGCTTCTTCGTTGTCGATAACTTTTGGCAGATCAAAAGGATTAATTCGCGTGTCGCTGCTGAGGCTGAGCCGAATATAGCTGCCGCCAACAGCGTCGCTTAGCCGTTGGTACTCGTTTTCTGGGTCAATAATCAGGATATCGGCACCCATCATCATGCTGCGAAGAGCCTCTAGCTTGACAGTAAACGACTTGCCGGCGCCAGACTTAGCGAATACTACCATGTTGGCGTTCTCTAGCGTGTAGCGGTCGAAAATCACCAGGCCGTTGTTGTGCATATTGATACCGTACAAAATACCGTTTTCTTGGGTTAAGTCGGCGCTAGTGAACGGAAAGCTGGTGCTGACGGCGCCAGTGTTCATATTGCGGCGAATTTGCAGCTGGTCGCTCATTTGCGGCACCGTACTGTTGAGGCCTTGTTCTTGCTGGCTGGAGGCGGTTTTGCTATAAACCAGCATCTGCCCGAAAAATGTCTCGATCGAGTGCTGTACATAGCCTAATTCCTCTAAGCTATCGCCGTAAATCGTCACGTACAGGCCGTAGCGGAAAAAGCGCTCTGATCCGACCTGCAGCTCGTCGCGCAGCTCTTCGGCATCCTGCAGGGCAGCTTCTTTGGCTGGGTCGCGCGTCTTGCCTTTTTCGGCATTAATCGCCATATCGGCCTCTAGCTGAGTAACTTTTTTGCGCAAGTTTTTGAGGACAATCGCTGTATCAACAGGATAAATAAACATACTGATATCGAGGACTTGATCAATGTTAATTAATCCCGATAGCCAGCCCGTATACAACCGGCGCGGATAGCCATAGACATACATAGTACGGCCGTATTTGGTGCCGATACGGAAATAAGCCGAATGGATTTCGAGGCTGCTCGGCGCGATTAAATCGCGCAGCGTGGTCATACCCTTGAGGAAAGCTTGTTCGACCTCTGCCTGCTCGCGCTCGCGCTGCTGGGCGGCGATATCTAGCGGATCCATCTTTTTCTTGCGGGCCATTACCTAATCTCCTCGTGGGTGTACGGATTATTACCTTCGCCCTTGCGGACGTATAGCGACGCTACATCGCCAAAGTCGTCAAGCGGCTCTCGTACAGCTGTATCCGGATTATATATATTGTAATATAATTCGCCTAGCTGCTTGGTATTGAGCTGAATAGAATAAACGCCGACGCGCATTAGCCCGCCAATCACCGAATCGACGCGGTTTTTGATTTCTTCTTTGGCTTTGGCGTAGGTTTGGGTGTCGATTTTGGTGACGTTTTCTTTCTTGTTACCAAATAATATCGAGAATATCCCCTTGCTCTGTTGGACGATATTGGTAACGTCGCCGGTCGGAAAATACGGAATGACCACGAAAAAGCTTTTGTCCATGATGTTAGCTTCTTGCGATAAAACATCGATAAAGTTGATATAATCGTCCATTAACACGCCCAGCAGCATGTTGTCCTGGTCGCGCCGTAGAGCGTCGAGCTTATCGAGATACGGGCCGATATCAACCCGCTGTGAGCGAATGAATATTTGAATTGGAAAATACAAAGCATTGAGGAAGTCTTGATAGCTTAGCTCGACGCCGTCGCGTTCGCGCGAGCTCATCAGGTCGAAGTTGATTGATTTGCAAGCAACAATAGCGCGAAACGATCCGTCGTTCATCACCACCATGCTGTCGCGTAATTCTGAAAAAATCAGGGAATTTTGGGTGCTAGTAGCCTTTGGCTGTTCTTTACCTTTGCCCTTTTTCGGGTCGGTCGATGATGGTGCGTCAGGATTGCCAGCGGGGTTGCCTGGTGCCGCGATATTTTGCCCAGAACCAGCAACAGCCGGCGGCATCGGCGCTGGCATTGGTGCTTGATTCGGCGGTAAATTGTTTGGCGGCACCCCCACTCCTTTCTTTGCCTAGCGCAGCGAAATGAATACTTCGCTGTCTTCTTTCTTCTGTTTGACTCGATCTACTTCGTGCTGCAGGGCGGCGATCGACAAGCCGCTATTATTAGCTAAACTAATTATATCATCTGAAGCCGCTGTTGCGCTAGTGTTTGCTGTTGGTTCGGCTGGCTTGGTCGGCTCTGTTGAGCTAGCTTGAATAGGACTGTTGGCGGTTGTGTTGCTTTGCTGGCTCGTAGGCTGGATAACTGATTGGTGAATGGTCGGGTAAGGGTTGAACTTTGGTAAATGTTCATCGTTTTGCGCGGCCGTATCACCGACGTTATCATTATCAAAGGCTTGAGGCGCCTGAGGCGGTGCCGCCTGGTTGGTCATCGGCTGCGGTGTTGGCGCTTGCGTCTGCGCTTGATAATACATATTTTGGATAATTCGGTCGTGGCGCTCTTGGTCTGCTCGCGAAATCATAGCGTCGAACTTTCTGGCGACACTGCCGTCTTCGTCGAGCATGCCAACTGTTTGCTGAGCTGCGTAATATTGGTCTGATACCATCGAACTGTTCGGGGTTGGTTCGGTAGTATGGCGGATCGACCAACCCTTGGTGTCGGCGATATCTGCTAGATACGACAGGCGCTTTTCGGTCTCCATCTGCGATAGGTCTTTTGTCAGATGCTCATCGACAGCTTTTGGTACAGTTATCTCGATCAGCGATTCGATACCGTCGGGCGACCAGACGCGCTTGCGCGGCTTCAGCCTGTAAGAGATAATAGCTGCTACATAGATCTCCATCGGCTGATCCTTGCGCAGCGGCAGCGCCAAAACGGTAAAAAATATGATAACTGGCAAAGGGATAATTGCCAAACCGATAAATATCTGACCCAATCCCCAGGCCAAGGCAACAGCAACAGCAGCAATGATCAGGTAGATGAACTGTCGGAAGCTAAACGGTCCGATCAGCTTGTCTTCTGCCTCGACGTCTTGTGCGACTTTATATTCTGCCATACGATTATTATATTACGTATTGTGTAGTTAAGCTAATGCTGACGTCAGATTTGCTATTATACTAACTACCACGACGTCCGCCACCGCCGCCTTGACCGCCACCGCCGCCTTGACCGCCACCGCCGCCTTGAC
>CAJPLU010000028.1 GCA_905371595.1 Candidatus Saccharimonadota bacterium | reverse complement strand
GCCGCGAAGCTCTCGTCAACAAAGCAAAAAAGGCTAACGCCGCCGCTGCCGCCAAGGCTCAGCAAGCTGCTGATGACAAAACCAGCGACAACAACGCCAAACCAGCCAAAACCTCCAAAAAAGCTAAGAAACAGGTCAACGAGAAAAACTAGACGCCATCAATCGCATAATAAAACATCGCTGCTATCTGTCAGCGATGTTTTATTTTTCTTGTCCGCCAGCTTCCTCATACCCAAATGCGTCTATCAGAATATGCTCTCTAGTCTCGCTATACGGCATGATAATTCGATTGCCAGCAGCATCAGTTAGCGCAATAAACTGATTATCAGAGTCCTCGCCTGCTCCAGGAAAAGTTATAGTCTCTTTAGTATATAAACCTATTCCACGCGCTCGTCTTTCAATATCAGCAGGATCGCTCAATTCATCACCTCCAGACAGTACTAGTCCTACATTTGCAAGCGATCCCGAAGCTAGCACCTCAGAAAAACCAGCCGATTTCAACAATCTTTTACTATCAGCTGCCATACTGCTCACATCTGGTATGGTTAACCCCATATCGCGGGCAACTGCACCGTAATATAGCGATCGTACAAAATCTATATCACCTTGCCCCTCTTCATCCCCATCACCTTCTCCGAGGACCGTTTTTCTTAAATAACTCTCCAGCGCTGGATGTTGGAAATTAGTTAGTCTATTACCATCCGCTAAAAATACCGTTACATCTAGGCTATCTACCTCACCCTTAGCTCTAATATGTCCCCCGCCAACATTCACAACTTGCCATGACTTTAGCGGCGGCAGACCTTCCGGTATTTTGTAAGTTTTAACAGGAGCAGCTACTGGCAACAAAGTTGTGCATAACAACTCGCCCGCAGCAGGCTCCGACGGTTTATCAATCGACCTACTCATCTCTTTATTATACATTAAAACGCTTATTTCGTCAATATATGCTATAATTTTATAAGTTATGGCAAAGATTTCTCTCGATTTAGACGCTTTGAAAGCCGAACGCGCTCGCCTCGGCGATTTTTTAGCAAGTCCCGACGCTTACAGCTCGCCAGATTTTACCGCCAACAACAAACGTTTTGCCGAGCTAGAAACCATTATCGCTACCGTTAGCGAACGCGATACTATCGAGAAACAGCTAGCGGAGGCAAAAAATCTAGCCCAGGGCAACGATGAATTAGCCGAACTAGCCAAAGCAGAGATTCCCGAGGACGAAGCTAAAATCGCCGAACTTGACGATAAGTTATTCATATTACTAACGCCCAAAGACCCGAACGACGAGAAAAATATCATCATAGAAATCCGCGCTGGCGCTGGCGGCGACGAAGCATCATTGTTCGCGGCAGAATTATACCGCATGTACTTGCGCTGGTGCGAAGCCAACGGCTATAAAACCGAGCTAATTAGCGAGTCCGCTAACGATTCTGGCGGCTACAAAGAAGTCATTTTCATGGTCAAGGGCGACGCGCCATATGCCAAATTGAAATTTGAAGGCGGCGTCCACCGCGTCCAACGCGTCCCAGTTACTGAAAGTCAAGGCCGTATTCACACCAGCACCGCCACTGTCGCCGTCTTACCCGAAGCCGAAGAAACTGATGTTGAAATCAACCCGAACGACCTGCGCGTCGATATTTACCGCTCCAGCGGCCATGGCGGCCAGAGCGTCAACACCACTGACTCAGCCGTGCGCATCACCCACCTGCCAACTGGCATAATGGTTACCAACCAAGACGAGAAGTCACAGATCAAGAACCGCGAAAAAGCCATGAGCGTGCTGCGTTCGCGGCTGCTGCAGATGAAAATTGACGAAGAAAACGCCAAATTAAGCGCTGAACGGCGTTCGCTAGTCGGCACTGGCGACCGCTCTGAAAAAATCCGCACCTATAACTTCCCGCAAGACCGCATCACCGACCACCGTATCCGTTATAGCCGCAGCAATATCCCTGCCGCCATGAACGGAGACATCAACGATTTGATTGAACAGCTGCAAGCTTACGAACGAGAGTTAAAAGCGCAAAACGCCGACCAACAATAACCTATCGCCCGCCTCGCCCCTGATCATATTAATTTAGTTTGACCGCTACAAACTTGCATTTTATACTATTCGTATGAATATATCGGCATGGCTCGATCACGCAATCAAACAATTACGAGAAATTGGCGTCGATTCTGCCAGGTTGGATGCAGAACTTATCTTGGCTAATACGCTGCGGAAAAATCGCACCTACCTGCACGCTCACCCCGAAAACGACATCGACCCGCGGCGTGTTGACATTGCCAATGCTCGGCTACGTCTGCGATTAGAACGCGTACCGCTTGCTTATATTTTAGGTTACCGCGATTTTTACGGCCGAAGATTTACAGTGTCGCCGCAAGTTTTAGTACCTCGTCCAGAGTCAGAAGCCATCATAGAGCTGCTAAAAGAACTTGGTGTTTCTGGCAAGCTGCTAGATATTGGCACTGGTAGCGGCTGTTTAGGCATCACCGCAAAATTAGAGATCCCGAAACTTAACGTAATTTTATCTGATATTAGCCAACCAGCTTTACGCGTTGCCCATCAAAATGCTGAAAAATTTCAAGCCGACGTCGCTCTGATAAAAAGTAATTTGTTGCGCGCCGTACCTGGCAAATTCGATATAATTATCGCTAATTTGCCATATGTCGACCGTTCGTGGCAGCGCTCGCTCGAGACTAATCATGAGCCAGCATTAGCGCTCTTCGCCAAAGACGAGGGCTTGGCGCTAATCTACCAGCTGATAGACCAGCTACCAGTACACTTAAATCCTGGCGCCCTAATTTTTTTAGAAGCCGACCCGCGGCAGCACGGCGCAATAATAGCCTACGCTGGTTCGCGCCAGCTGCGGCATAAGCTAACACGCGACTTTATCGTCGTACTGCAAGCATAATTTGCTTATTCTTGATAGGCCGCTAGCGTCGCTTTGATATTCATCGTTTTACCGCTGCGCATCACCGTCAAATCAATAGTATCGCCCGGCTGATACTGCCCGAGAACGCTTGATAAATTACCTCGCGCGCCCAATTCAGTACCATTAACCTTGGTAATTATATCTTTGTCTTGAATGCCAGCTTTAGCGGCCGGGCTGTTAGCGGTAACGCCAACGTCCTCGCTGCGGCCGCCAGTCACGTACGCGCCATATTTTGATGGCAAACTATAATGCTTGGCTATTTCCGGCGTGATATCCGTGTAATTGACGCCCAGATACGCTCGCTGCACGCCTTTGCCAGCCAAAACTTGCTGGATTGTACCTTTTGCTGCGTTAATCGGGATCGAAAAGCCAATTCCTTCAGCATTCGAAGCTACCGCTGTATTAATACCGATAACCTGCCCGCTGTAGTTAATTAACGGCCCGCCAGAATTGCCAGAATTAATAGCCGTATCAGTCTGCAGCATATCGGTCAGAGATTCCCGCGAGTTACCGCTACTATCGCTCGCCGAGACCGCCCGGCCCTTACCAGAAATAATACCTTTAGAAACGGTGTTCTGATACTGTCCTAGCGCATTACCGATAGCAATAACGTTCTGCCCGACTCGGGCTGTCGACGAGTCGCCTAGAGCTGCTGGTGTTAAATTATTAACGTCTTTGATCTTTAAGTAAGCCAAATCATTCAACGGATCGGTACCAACTAGCGATACCGCGTCGTAAGTCGACCCGTCCGAGGCTACAATCGTAACCGACTGCGCGCCTTCCACAACATGCTTATTAGTAAGAACGAAGCCATCTTTACTGAGAATAATACCCGTACCGGCCGCCTGCACCTGGCGGGAGCCGCCAAATAGCGATTGCGACTTAGTATTGGTGACTATCGACACCACGCTTGGCGAAACTTTGTCAATAATATCAGAAACAGAAGCCTCCTTACTATCAGCCGCCAGATTACCGTCAACGAAAGTATTCAGAGAATTGCGGCCTCCTCGCATTAGTAGCGTACAAGTTATGCCGCCAGCCGCCAAGATAATCGCCGCAATCACGATAGAGATCGCTAGCCAAACCGTCTTCTTCTGGCAAGGTTTAGCAGCCGCAACAACCCGAGGCGGCAGCGGCTGCGAGTCTGACGATCGCGGCGTAGCATTTTCCTGCTTATTATTCATCAGAAACCTCCTCTATTCGATAATTTGATCATATCCATTATACTTACTATGCGCATATAGTCTTAAAGAATCCTTAAAAATTCGCTTAACGCCCTACAAAGCATCACTGCCGCTCAAAACCGCAAAGATATACGCCACAACCATCGTCATTGCCGTTAATAATATCGGCATTGCAATATCAGCGAAGCGAACTTCGCCGTGTTTATGATAGCTGCGCGCTGTCCGCTCAGCCACGAAACTCATCAATACTGCAAATATAGCGAATTGCGATACCTTGATAGCAGCCAAACCCGGAATAGTATAAGCAATCATCCAATAATACGAGATCCAGCCGAGTTCAGCGCACACTGTTGCTGCTGCTATCGCGTAAAGATTAGTGCTGATTCCCTCGTAGCGGCTAGCTACATGCCGCGCTGACGCATAAGCAATCACCCAAACAACTGCTACGAAATAAAACGAATCCCATGAATAAGCTGTCAACGACAGTGTCACTAGCCCCAAGAACAGCGCAGTACTAGCCTGAATAACCGCGTACGTGTATTTTGAGCGCTGCTTGATAAATAGCAGCCAGACAATATGCAACGCTGTTAGCCCCAGCTGAAGTATCATGTACCCGCCCGACAGCCAAATTAACAGCGCAAAACTAACGCCAACTATAATATCCACCAAATTAGACAAAACATTAGCCGCCCAAAAACGCGGCCTTACCGACAAAATCCGCCATTTGCCAAGCGCCACCAACAGCAAAGCAAAAATTGGCGAATTAGTTACATAAATAGTTCCAAACACCGCCAGCGCCAGCAAAATATTAAGCGATGCATAAGCCAGCGAGCTTGCCTTAGAGCTATACTTATGCTTTTTTGTTGAACTCATACCGCTTAATTATACCACCTTAGTATTTTTTCTATAACCCGCCTACTCGCCCGCATTCGGCTTGACTGCTATGATAATAACGTAGTCTACCTCTGCATTATATTTGACGCCTGGCACACTCTGTACCGCTTCTGGGGCAGCGCCGTAAAGCGACTGCAGTTTTACAGACGTAGCTGTCTTGGCGCGCGTTGAGACTTTATATATCTTGTTGCTAGAATACGAACCGTTTTGCGGCGCATTACCGACAGTACTAACCGTCATACCAAGCTCAGTTAATTTATCGGCTTGTTTTTGCGCCACGCCTGATACGCCAGTAGCATTAAGTACAACGACGTTAGCATTTTCTTTAGTGATATCTGTCGCATAGAGGTTTTTCTTAACGAAAGCCCGCAGCTGACTGTAGTCATACGTTCCGGCCGTCGGCACCACCGAACTAGCGCCGCCGTACGTGCCAGTTGTCAAGATAGCCGGCTCGGCATCAATTAAGCTGACGCTTTTGATATTATCGCTTTTGATGTCGTGTACTAGCTCGACCAGCGTACGTACTTCGCTCTTTTCGAAATTAGTTCGTAAATTCTTGCCAATCGCGTCGATAATACCAGAAATTTTAGTAAAATCTGCCAGCGTGCCGGCACTCAAGGCCTTGTCGCGAATAGCAACCATAATCTTTTGCTGGTTTTTTTCGCGGTCGAAATTGGATTGCTCGAAACCGTACGTTGGCGCTCGGTCGCCGCGCGCCATCGCCAAATACAGTGCGTGCTCGGCATCTAATTCTACTTCACCGTTTGGATAGCTAATATAGTGGCCGCGCGGACAACGCTGAGATTTCTCGGCAGACGTCGTACCACACTTCCAGTCAAAATTACTATCCATCACACCATTCGGATTGCGGCTGTCAATGGTAATCTTGATGCCGCCAAGCGCCCCCACCAAATCACGCATCACACTATAATTCAGGTGAACCGAATATTGCACATCAATACCAAATATATTGCCAACAAAAGCTCTGGTTGCCGTCTGACGCTCTTCCTCGGCGCTGTCGCTCGACCAATTATCGTTGACGCAGTTAAAATAAGCGTTAATCTTGCCAGAATAACCCGCTTGGCAGCTCTTGCCATATTTGACGTATAAGTCTCGAGGCACGCTAATCATATAAGCATTCTTTTTGTTCTGGTCAACGCTAAGGATCATCATCGAGTCGGTTAGATATCCCGCTTCGTGGCCAGCGTCGTCTTCTGAGGTGCCAAGTATCAAAATATTGCTGCGGCCATGAGCATCTTGCTTGAGCGGTTTCTTCTGTACGAAACCGAATATATCGCCCTTAAAAACAGCATTGCCCGCCATCAAAGCCCGTACCCCCAGGAAAATACCAATACCAAGTACAATGACAGTTATTGCGATTGCCGCACGCTTGGCGATTTTTTTCCAATCGCGCTTTTTTTGGCTATTTTTTGGCGCGCCTTTGCCAGAATGTTTGGATGGAGATAAATCAAGATTATTGCTAATCTCGCGCAAAGACTCATCAATATCGCTGCGAACACCTCTATTTGGCGCCGAAGTAATCGGCCGCGGCGGCAATTGCTGCTGGCGCCGTACAGACACAGTATGTCCCATATCGCCGAAATTAACCGCTGGTTTTTTCTGGCTATCAACAGGCGCTCTGCGCGCAGGAGTATTTCGCGGTACAAAACCGTCTATCGCTCGCTTCACCATATCTATGTACTATAAAGGATTTTAGCTAAAAAATAAATATCGCGCTTATTGTTTCGTTGGTTTTTACAGCGTATAATACGTGTAATGGAAGCTAGCTATCTCACCCGCCATCCGCGTCTTCGAGATTTTCTAAGTTTTAGCGGATTTGTCATTGCAGTGCTGATTGGCACTTTGCTATTAAATGCTTACGTTTTTCGCAGTTTTTCCGTCTCTGGACACAGCATGGATAATACTCTCGCCGACGGCGACCGGTTAATCATTAACCGAATACCTGTAACCATGGCACAGATACAAAATAAACCGTATTTGCCAGAACGTGGAAAGATTGTTGTTTTTGTTAATCCCGTCTATAGGCCTGGAGCACCCGATCGCTATATCATCAAACGCGTAATTGCCTTCCCTGGCGAACGCGTCGTTGTCAAGGACGGCGTGCTAACAGTTTACAATAATAAATATCCCGAAGGCTTTAATCCAGACGACAGCACGCGCAAAAACAACGTCGGTCCAAAATCACCGACTAGCCACAGCGGCGAATGGACAGTACCAGAAGGCTCTATTTTCGTAGCGGGCGATAATCGAGTCGGCGACAACTCATTCGACTCGCGTAGCGGACTGGGCTTTATTCCGACTTATGATATTGTCGGACCAGTAGCTCTGAGAATCTTTCCACTAGGCAATATAGACTCGTTTTGAGTTTAAAATTAAGATTACAAGCTAGCAGCCTAAAAATTCAATTTGTAATTTTTACAACGTTAGATTAGTGCAATTCGGGGTTATTCACCCAACAACTTGGCAATTCGCTCGAAATCTGCTTGATCTTTGAATGAAATAATAATCCGTCCGGCGCCTTTCCGAGTCTCTTTGACGGCGACTGGCGTTCCGAAACGCTTAGCAAAACACTCCTCTTCGCGAATAAATCTCGAGTTGCGGACGGCTTTTCTGCCTTTAGTCGATACTGTGCCATGCAACTTTTTATAATTCGAGACATAGCGCTCAATCGTCCGCGCGCTCCATTGCTCTTTTATGATTATCGGAACAACCCGCAAAATTTCCTCTTCTGGCAAGCTCGTCAGCGACCGCGCCTGGCCTTCACTTAGTTCGCCGCGCGCTACTACATCGCGCACCGCCCCCGGCAAGCGCAACAAGCGCATAGTATTAGCAATCGCCGCCGACGTTTTACCGACACGCTTGCCAATATCATCTAAAGTCAGGTTAAATTGATCGCGCAGCTTCAAATACGCCGTCGCTGCTTCTAGCGGATTAAGGTCGCGGCGCTGGATATTCTCAATCAGCGACAGTTCTAACCGATGCTGGCCCGATAGCGTCCGCACCAGCGCTGGAATACGATCAAGCTTCGCCAGCTTAGAAGCCCGGAAACGGCGTTCGCCAGCCACAATCATATAGCCGTCGCCATGCGGCCGCACCACTACTGGCTGCAATACGCCATGCTCCTTGATCGATTTACTCAATTCAACCAACGCATCGTCGTCAAATTCGCGGCGCGGCTGATCTGGATCGGGCATAATCGACGCTAATTTAATATAGCGCAAATCGCTAACGCGTTCGTCTTGCTCGGCTGTCGGATCGAACGATTCGTCTAGCAGCTCTGTCGGAATAAGCGAGTCAAAACCTCGCCCTAGGCCCTTTTTAGCCGGCACGCTCAATCACCTCCTTGGCTAGCGCTTTATAAGCGCGAGCGCCTTTACTAAACCTATCATACGCGCCAATTGGCAAGCCGTGGCTCGGTGCCTCAGCCAAGCGGACATTGCGCGGAATCTTCGTTTTAAACACTTTAGCTGGAAAATGCTTAGAAATCTCGTCCAGTACTTGCGTCGACAGCGACGTGCGGTTATCAACCATTGTCGGCAACACACCTACCAAATCAAGCGTTGGATTGAGATTTTTGCGCACTAGTTTCATCGTTTCCAGTAACTGGCCTAGACCCTCTAGCGCATAGAACTCTGCTTGCACTGGCAGCAAAACATACTGAGCAGCAATCAACGCATTAACAGTCAACAAACTCAAACTCGGCGGACAATCAATGATAATGTAATCGTACTCTATGGTGCAAGCCTTGA
>CAJPLU010000027.1 GCA_905371595.1 Candidatus Saccharimonadota bacterium | reverse complement strand
GCTCGAGGACGATTTCGTTGATGACGCGTTCCTCTAACGTCGAGTCAAAATGGTCGGCAAGCGATTGGAAATCTTCGTCTGATAGATTGATTCCTAAATCTGCGAGGAGACTACGGCTTAAAATTGGCATGATGTTATCCTTTCTTTTTCTGTTTTAAGTTTAGACAAAGGTATTTTCGACGCTACGGTCTCTAGCTTGCTGGGTTGCTTTGGCTTTCTTCTTTGCAGCAATCTCGTTTTGCGCGCTGGCTTCAAGGGCTTTACCGGTATTTTCGACGTCTTTTTGAGCTTGAATCAGCGATTGCGCAAGTTGCGTCTCCTGTCGCTGCAGTTCGGCTAAACGTTTATGATAATCGGCGATTGCTTTCTCCATATTTTCTTGTTGCTGCTGAGCCTTGACGGCTTCGTACGTTGCTGCAAATTTGTTGGCGCTATCATCGGATAGCGAGTCGGCTTTTTCTTGAAGCTTAGCCGCATTCTCTCTGACCGAAACCAAGTCTGACTCCATGTTAGCGATTTCTCCAGCTTGCTGGCGCATACTATTTAGCTCGGTTCTGGTCTGCTGAAGCTGTCCGCCAATTGATTCAACTCGATTTTGCGCGTCAGCAGAAGCTCGCTCGGCGTATCGCGCTTGCCAGCTAGCATCTTGTGAGTTTTTGCTAGCTTCGGCAGCATTCATGACAGCGCTAGCGATGCGGCGGCGTTGATCTTTTGGTATAGAATTGACATGTTCTTTGGCTGCTGCCCAAGACTCAAACCAACCAACATTTTGTTCTTTACGCATTTTTTCACGAAGAGCTTTGCGGGTGCGGGCTTTGTCTGCACGTTCCGATAATTCGGCTATAGTGGCCTCGCGGCGCGATTCGTAGGCGTTTTTGACGGTTTCCAGGCGTCCGCTCATCCGATTCTGTCGTATTTCGAGATTTGCTTTGCGTTTGTTCAGGCGAGCCTCAGCTTTTTGAAGCTTCCTCATACGGAATTTTTTAAGCGGGTGATTGTCGCTGAGATGAGCAACCTCGTCAAGCTTTGCCTTGCGCCTGTCATACGAGCTTTGGGCTAGGCCGTGCATAAACTTATCCATCAAGAGGCCTGGCTGCTCCATGGCATTATTCCAAGCTGCTGCAGCTCTTTCCTTGCCCCATTGTAGTGTATTACCAGCGTCTCTTATCATTCGGCTAACGGGGTAGCGCCTGCCTAGAATTTCAGCGTCAGTGCGCAGCGTCTCGTTAGCCTGTACCTCGGCAGCATCCTCGGCGCTTTCTTGGCCAGGCTCGACGTCTCCGTATTCGGCGCCGCTTTCTTGACCAGATTCAGGGGTGGTTTCATCGCCTTCAGGCGGCACTTCTATGTAATCTGGTATACCATTCTCATCAGTATGTACGACAGATCCGTTATCTAACGTAAAATCCTTACCTTGTTCTCCTACTGGCGGTGGTGGACTTCCAGTTCTCTCGAGTGATCTCGCGGGCATTTCGTTATTCCTTTTTATTTTTGTCTGACTTTCTATATAACTTATAGCAAAAAATCACGCTTATGTCAATATTTTTAGCGTAAAATAGGCAAAAATAGTTGAGATTTTTGCCGAGACGGCTTCAAATGCTATACTATTAAATATTATGGAATGGTGGCATGCTATTATATTGGGTATCGTCGAGGGAGTGACCGAGTTTTTGCCAGTGTCGTCGACCGGGCATTTGACAATTGTCGAGAAGTTGATGGGTATGCGGATCAACGATCCGAGTTTGACGGCTTTTACGGCTATTATTCAGATTGGTGCTATCGCTGCAGCGATAATTTATTTCCGAGATGATATTTGGCGGGTGATGAGTGCCTGGTGGCGCGGCTTGTGGTGGAAACGGGCGCGGCGGCAGTTTGATTACAAATATGGCTGGGCGATTATTATTGGATCGCTGCCGATTGCGGCTATCGGTTATGCTCTCAAAAATGAGGTCGAAACAGTGCTGCGCAGCTTATGGTTTGTGGCCTTTGCATTGATTGGCTGGAGCCTGGTGATGTGGCTAGCCGACAAATGCAGCGCTGTGCGGCGCGGCGAGCGGCAGACAACTTGGCGGGATACGCTGGCGATTGGCTTAGGCCAGTGCTTAGCGCTGATTCCAGGCGTGTCGCGCTCAGGGGCAACGATTTCGGTGGGACTATTTCGCGGTTTTGATCGGGTAACGGTGACGAAATTAAGTTTCTTTCTGGGTATTCCAGCCTTGGTGGCAGCGGGTTTGCTAGAGGCGATGACCGCTTACAAATACATTGGCGGCGGTGTCGGCTGGGTGCCAACAATTTTGGCGACAGCGGTGGCTTTTGCGGTTGGCTATTGGTCGATTGCTTGGCTACTGAAATTCGTCGCCGGCAATGACTTTTCGTTGTTTATCCGGTACCGCATCGGTTTGGGCGTGATGATTATGTTATTGCTAATGACTGGCGCGATAACGGCAATATAAATAATAAAGAAAGAGTGCAATGATTGAAGTCAAAAACATTACTAAAATATACGGTAAAAAGAAAAATGCTTTTACGGCGCTGGATAGAGTCAGTCTGAATATCGAAGAGGGTTCGAGCGTGGCAATTCTGGGTAAATCTGGCAGCGGTAAATCAACGCTGATGCACGCGATTTCTGGGTTAGACAAGCCGCAAAAGGGCAGGGTGTTAATTGACGGCGAAGACATTTTGCGGCTGAAGCCGCGGGCCACCGACAAATTCCGGGCGCAGAAGATGGGTTTTATCTTCCAGAGTTTCTTCGTCGAAGGCGGCGAGAGCTGTTACGATAATGTCAGTTTGGCGTTAGAGACGGCGGGCGTGGCAAGAATCGGCCGCAAGAAACGGATTATTGAGGCGCTGGAAGCGGTTGACTTGGGCGATAAGATTAAGTCGCGCGCCAAAGACCTTTCAGGCGGGCAAAAGCAGCGTTTGGCAATCGCGCGAGCGATTGTCGGTCGTCCGCAGATTTTGTTTGCTGACGAGCCGACGGGCAACCTAGATTCGGCAACCTCAAAGGTAATCGAGGATTTGTTATTTAATTATTGTAAAGAAAACAACGCTACGCTAATTATCGTGACCCACGATGAAGATTTAGCGCAAAAATGCCAGCGGGTGATTCATATCAAAGACGGCAAAATTGAATCAGACTCTGTCGCTAGGAAACTGGCCGCTAAAAACCAAAGCAAAGCATTAACCAAAACTGCTGCCAAAAATAAATCGGCCGGCAAGCCAGCAAAGGAGACAAAACAACGAAAACAACTGATATTATCGCTAGAGCCGGCCGTAATTTGCGCCGTGCTAAAATGCGAACGATTTTGACTAGCGTAGCTATTGCGGTGGGCGGTTTTGCGATTATGGCTAGCTTGATGGTTGGAGAGGGCGCTAGGCAGTACGTTGATCGGATAATCAGCAGTAATATTGATCCGAATGGCTTGATTATTGCCAAAGATAAGCGGGTTGTTGCTGCCGGTGCAGCCACTGGCAGCAGAAATGAGCTAACCGAGTACAATCCGAATGCAAAATCATACTACGGCCAAGATTACGACACGCTCACCCAAAGCGATATCGAAAAGCTGCGCCAGCGCAAGGATCTCAAAAATGTTGAGCCGGGCTACCAGCTGCAGCCGAAATACGTGACTTTTAGTGTAAAAGGTGACAAAAAATACGTCGCTTAAGTCATGATGCGCGATAATAGCTTGCAGTTAGAGACTGCGGCTGGTCGCGAGATCAAATCGGGGACAAAACTAGCGCCAGACGAAGCGGTCATACCAGAGAGCTACACTGAAAAATTAGGTAAAACAGCGGCAGAGGTGGTTGGTTCGACGCTAACGATTACCGTTAGTCAGCAGCCGCAGCAGATAGATAGTGCGACAATTCAGCGGGTATATGCCGAGGAAGGTGAAACTGGCGTGAAAGAGTTGCTAAGCGGCAAAACGCTAAATAAACAGTTTAAAATTGCGGCAGTTATCAAGAAATCGCCAGACCAGATGGTTAACCGGCCGAATTTGTACATTGACTCGAGTGCTGCTAAGGAGCTGACTGATTTTAGTACCGCCGGAACGGATTCTTATCAGAAATATATTTTTGCTAATGCGACTGCCACTGGCGGTAAAACTCCCGAGGAGGTTCGCGATAACTTGAAAGATGCCGGTTATCCGTCGATGACTTCGAAAGACGTGCAGAGTATGATTTTTACTTTTGTGAATATATTGCAAACCATTGTCATGGGGTTTGGTATCTTGGCATTGGTAGTCAGCGTGTTCGGTATTGTTAATACGATGTATATCTCGGTGTTAGAGCGGACGCAGCAGATTGGTTTGATGAAGGCTCTGGGCGCGTCGAAACGCGACATTGCCCGGCTATTCCGTTACGAGGCGGCATGGGTCGGTTTCTTGGGCGGTATGCTTGGCGTGCTGAGTGCCTGGGGAGCTGGTACGCTGGCTAATCCGGCAATTTCTAATGCGTTGGGTCTGGGCAAATATAGTTTGCTGATTTTCCAGCCGATAAACGCTGCCGTTGTAGTGTTGGCGCTGATGCTGGTGGCGATCGTCGCTGGTTGGTTGCCGAGCCGCAAGGCTGCCAAGCTCGATCCGATTGAAGCGCTGCGAACAGAGTAATTTACAGCGAAATAAGTTGGTTTGATACGATTAATAGATTTGTTGGCGTACGGTATTACGAGATGATATACTAATGCTATGCTAGATATTCGCTATATTCGAGAAAACGCCGATCGCGTGCAAGAATCGGCAAAAAATAAAGGTTACAATGACGTATCGATTGCTCGTTTGCTAGACACTGATGAGCAGCGACGGCAATTGCAGCAGCAGGTCGACGAACTGCGAACGCGGCGGAACGAAATTGCTGGCCAGATGAAGGGCGGTAAACCAGCGCCAGAATTAGTCGAAAAAGGCCGGTCGCTGAAGGGAAAGCTAGCAGAATTAGAAAGCGAATTGCATGATGTTGACGCTGATTTCCAAGCGCAGATGGACGCCGTGCCGAATGTAACGCTCGAGGACGTACCGCTGGGCGGCGAGGAAGATAGCGTCGAAGTTAAGGCGTGGGGAGACAAGCGCCAATCGGCAGGAGATCACCTTGAGTTTGCGACGCAGCGCGGCTGGCTAGACTTTGAGCGCGGCGCCAAGGTAGCTGGCACCAAATTCTACTATATCAAGGGCGATTTGATGCTGCTAGAGAACGCGATTTATCAGTATGCGCTGAATTTGTTGATTTCTAAAGGATTTACTCCGATGACAGTGCCGCATATGGTGTCGGGCCGGGTAGCTCGTGGTTCGGGATTTGCTCCTAAAAGCCACAAAGAAAGTAACGAGTATTTTATAGATGGCGAAGACACGATGCTAATCGGTACGGCTGAAGCGCCACTGACTGGCTTTCATGCCGATGAAATCATCGATGAGAAAAAACTGCCGCTGCTCTATGCTGGCTATAGTCCTTGCTATCGTAAGGAAGCGGGTGCAGCTGGTAAGTTTAGCCGCGGACTGTTCCGCGTGCACCAGTTCAATAAGCTGGAAATGTATATTTTCTGTACGCCAGAACAATCAGCTCAAATGCACGAAAAGATCTTGTCGATCGAGGAAGAAATTTGGCAAAACTTAGGCGTGCCGTACCATGTGGTGAATATTGCGGCGGGCGACCTTGGTGCGCCAGCAGCCAAAAAATATGATATTGAATACTGGTCGCCAGTTGATAATCAGTATCGTGAATTAACTAGCTGCTCGAACTGTACTGATTTTCAAGCGCGTAACCTCAATATTCGCGTGCGCCGCAGCGACGGCTCGCTGCAGGTACTGCACACGCTTAACGGTACAGCGGTGAGCTTGGCGCGCTCGCTAGTAGCAATCATCGAGAATTACCAGACCGATGACGGTAAACTGCGCGTACCAGAGGTACTGCGGCCGTATCTAGGTAATCGCGAGGAATTGTGATGAAGCGAGTGGTGCGCCAAGTTTCGCGCAGCGGCTATCAGAAACTTGCTAAACCGTTGCTTTTTCGACAACATCCAGACAAAGCGCATGAGGGTATGATCAAAGCGGCGCGAGCACTGCACCGAGTGCGCGGCGAGAATATTTTGCGGGTGTGGAATTATCGCAATTCGCGGCTCGAGCAGGAGATTTTAGGCCTAAAATTCAAAAATCCGCTAGGAATGTCAGCTGGGCTGGACAAGAACTTCGACCTGCCGCCGGTGGCTAAGCGGATTGGCTTAGGTTTCGAAATTGGCGGTTCGACTACTGCGCAGGTTTGCGCTGGTAATCCGCGGCCGTGGTTTCGCCGCTTACCGAGCGAGAAATCGATTGTAGTTAACGTCGGCTTGGCAAATAACGGAGTCGCTCGCAATATACAACGGATTAAGCAGTATCCGCGGCGGCTGTGGCGCGATTTCCCGTTGAGCGTGTCAGTTGCTAAAACCAATAATCCCGAAAATGTTAGCGATAGCGAAGCGATTGCCGACTATTGCCAAAGTTTGCGCCAGCTAGAGGCAGCTGGTTGCGCGCCGTTGTACGAAATCAATATTAGCTGTCCGAATACTTATGGCGGCGAGCCGTTTACGACCCCAGCACGGCTGGATAAATTATTGACGGCGGTAGATGACTTGCGCTTAACGCGGCCAATTTTCGTTAAGATGCCGACAGATAAAAAGTGGCCGGAATTTATGAAGCTGCTAGTAGTAATTGATCGGCATGAGATTGCCGGTTTAACGATTGGCAATCTAGTCAAGGATCTCTCGGCGCTGCGTAATTCAAAATTACTAGATAACGAGATTAGGGGAAATCTCAGCGGCCAGCCGGCGCGGGAGCTTACTACTGGCTTAATTTTCAAAACTTATGCCAAATACCGCGATCGTTTTGTGATTATCGGTGTCGGCGGCGTGTTTACTGCCGAGGATGCTTACGAGAAGATTTGTGCTGGTGCGAGACTGGTGGCTATGGTGACGGCGCTAATGTTTGAGGGGCCGCAGGTTGTCGGCGAAATTAACGAAGGCCTGGTTAAGTTGCTCGATCGCGATGGCTTTCAGAATATTACTGAGGCGATTGGTAGCGCTCACCATGGCTAAATGCTATAATTAAAATACATTATCGGTTTAACGAAAGGGGTCAAAGTGATTGCAGATATTGATATAACTGGCGTAGGCGGCTACGTTTTGGATGAACCGACGAGAAAGTATATTAGCAAGAAAATCGGCAGATTAGATCGCTTAGTGACGCGGCATGCTCGTAAAACTATGAGTGCTTCGGTGAAGATCGAGGAAGTCAATCGCGATAATGGCAACAAATATGAAGTCGAAGTGATTATTAACGTGCCGGATCAGGTTATCAAAGCTAAAGATTCGACAATGAATGTTATGGCGGCAACTGATATAGTCGAGCGCAAGCTAGCCGGGCAGCTTCGCAAGTACAAGCAAAATTTGTTAGCTCACGTCGGCCGGCGCGATATACTGGCGCGGTTCAAACGCGGTTTTGACCGCGAAACGCAGTAGCGATTTAGTAGCAGCCTCTTCCAAAACTCCCCGAAAACAGTTATAATTAGGGGAGTTTTTGGAAAATACCTGAAAGTGAGGGAAATTTGACGTTATGGCGATAACACAACAGAAGGTTCTGACGAAGGTTTTCGGTGACCCGCAGAAG
This sequence comes from Candidatus Saccharimonadota bacterium, assembly GCA_905371595.1. Taxonomy (GTDB): domain Bacteria; phylum Patescibacteriota; class Saccharimonadia; order Saccharimonadales; family Saccharimonadaceae; genus Saccharimonas. The sequence continues at coordinate 1,241 of CAJPLU010000027.1, read as the reverse complement.
CGGATTTTGCGGCGTTTACAAAAGAAAGTCGACGAAATTAATGCGCTTGGCCCGAAATACAAGAAACTATCTGACGAGGAATTGGCTGGCCAAACCGATGTTTTGCGCAAGCGTTTGCAGAAGAAATCTGTGACGCTTGATACGATTTTGCCAGACGCTTTTGCGGTGGTGCGCGAGATGGCCGATCGAACAATCGGCGAGCGCCATTATGATGTGCAGCTGATTGGTTCAATGGTGCTGCATGAGGGTAGTGTGGCCGAGCTGAAGACTGGCGAGGGTAAAACTTTGATGTCGACGCTAGCAGCTTACTTGAATGCGCTTGAAGGCAAAGGTGTACATGTTGTAACTGTCAATGATTATCTAGCGCAGCGTGATGCTGGCTGGATGGGGCAAATTTATAATGCGTTAGGCTTATCGACTGGTGTGATCATCAATGAGGCTTCATTCTTATACGACGAAAATTATAACAATGAGGCGCATACTGATCCGCGCATGAAGAAGCTTCGTCCGTGCACCCGTAAAGAAGCTTACCAGGCAGATATTACCTATGGTACTAATAATGAATTCGGCTTTGATTATTTGCGCGACAATATGGTTAACGATATCGAGCTGGTGCGCCAGCGCGATTTGAATTTTGCGATTGTCGACGAGGTGGACTCGATTCTGATCGATGAGGCGCGGACGCCGCTGATTATTAGCGCGCCGGCTGCTGAAAATCCTGATAGCTACTATCAATTTGCCAAGATTGCAGCGAAGTTGACGCCAGAGGATTATACCTTGGAAGAGAAGCGCAAGCAGGTGGCTCTTACTGACGAAGGCGTTGAGAAAGTCCAAAAAATGCTGGGTATAAAAAACTTATACACACCAGAGTATGTGCGCAGCGTTTACCATATGGATCAAGCTTTGCGGGCGCAAACGCTGTTTCATCGCGACAAAGATTATGTGGTGACAAACGACGGCGAGGTGATAATCGTTGACGAGCACACTGGTCGGCTCAAGCAAGGTAACCGTTATAGCGAAGGCTTGCACCAGGCGATTGAAGCCAAAGAAGGCGTACCAGTATTGCAGGAAAGCATGACGCTAGCGACGATTTCCTTTCAGAATTACTTCCGACTGTACAAAAAACTTAGCGGTATGACCGGTACTGCTTTCACTGAGGCTGAAGAGTTTCAACAAATTTATTCGCTTGACGTAGTGGTGGTGCCGCCGAACAAACCGATTACTCGCCAGGACCATCAGGA
>CAJPLU010000026.1 GCA_905371595.1 Candidatus Saccharimonadota bacterium | reverse complement strand
GATTTACCGCTGCGCTGGCGCAGGTAGCTAAGGAAGTTGCGGCGAACCTTGGCCCGGCGCACAATCTCGACTTTTTCGACCAGCGGGCTATGCAGCAAGAACGATTTTTCGACGCCGATACCCGAAGCAACTTTGCGAACGGTGATGCGGCTAGTGTGCTGGCCTTTGTTGTCGGTGCGGATAACCACACCTTCGAACATCTGAATGCGCTCTTTGTTGCCCTCTTTGATTTTCTGATAGACGCGTACGGTGTCGCCGCTGCGAACATCGACAACTTGCGCTTTCTTTTGCTCGTCGTTGACTTTTTGGATTAATGCAAAACTCATAATTTTTCCTATCTTTCAAGCCCACTCTGGCTGGCCACGCAGTTGTACCTCTGCGGCTCCACACCGAACAAAGCCCGAATCATTAACTCTCGTACAATGCGAATTATTCTAGCACAAAATCAGCCGGCGAGCAATAGCTGACATAGCTCGTAGCACGCAATTCCTCGCCGCTCGTATGATAAACCAAAGCATAAAACAAAAAATCTCACCAAAGAAAATAGTGCGGCGTACATCGCAGTACTATTTGGCGTTGGAAGCAGAAAAGCCTTACGCTGTAGTTGGTTGGTCAATATCAACGTTGACAAAAAATTGAGTGTCAGGATTAGAGCCGATCACCTGTTGAGCGCCCTGGACATCCTGAAAACTCGGCTTAATTATTCGGTCAGGGTGAGGGCACACAGCCTTACTATCAACCACTCCTTGTCCCTGAAATATCTCGCAAGTCGTCACCTGAGATCCTCTATCGACCACTATTACTTCTTCTGGTGTTTTGTTGCCATCAGAATCGTCTACTGTTACCGGCTGCCGCAGCAAATCTTTAGGCTGTTCATTGGTATCTAACGGCTGCTGGATGCCAGTATCCGTATTACTGCTATCATCTACCGCACCGTGCTCGCAGCCAGACTTTGCGATGAAAACGCCTGTCGCCAAAGCAAGTGCACCAACAGCAACGAGTGTTTTTTTAGTTTTATCATCTTCAGGCAAGTATCCTTTAATTCTATCAAGCGTACTTTGGCGCTCGCCTGCATGCCTCATAGCTGACCTGCCAGATTCTAATATACCCATTTCGTTATATTTTTACCTCGAAATTAAAATTGGTATGTCTTTTTATTATACCACAAACTATACTAAAATGCAAGCAAAGCAGCTATTCATCGGTTGGGTCAAGAGCTTGACGCGGGGTCAACGGGTTTTCTGTTGAACTCTCTACATATACGACACGGTAGGGCTTGCCGTCAATAACCATAGTCGTCGGAAGCTCCGCTCCTGGCTGGAATCCGTCGACTGCCCCGTCAAATTTCACGCAGATAACCGTATTTTCATCGACGCTATCCGACCGTCTGGCCGCCTTGGATGACGGAGGGTCTACTTCCACCAATTTGCCATCTTCAACAGCGTAGTATCTTACCTGTTCGTCGCCCACCTGCCGCGATTCGCCAGGCTGCTGACATGTCGGGTCGCCGTTGACTTCAGCAGCTGGGCGTACAACAATCTTGCCGCTGTTTTCACCGTCTGTACTCTGTATGTAAGCAACTGGCGCGATCCAAACTGAATCACCCTCGCCAATTTTTTTGGCTAACTCCTCATAAGTTAGTGTCCCGGCAGTAGCGCTCTCGGAGGCAGTACTCCCGGCTGGCGTAGAATCCGGCGTCTGACTCTCAGCCGAGCACGACCCGACAAACGAGCTTAACGCTAAACTTCCAACTGCCAAAAATGTTGTCAACCGGTTTCTTATTGTGCCTAAAAACTCTCCATTTCTTCTCATAAATATATTATGCTACAAACTGCCATTTAGTTCAACATGCGCGCCCAAAATGCCAAAACGCGCTATAATATACTCATGGATTACAACAAACTAGCACTCGAACTACACCAAAAATATAAAGGCAAAATTACCACCGCGCTGCGCGATAACGGCGAAATTGACCGCGATAAACTTAGCGCTTATTACAGCCCGGGCGTCGGCGCCGTTAGCCAGGCGATTGCCGAGAACCCGGTGGATTTGCCGAAATACACTTGGACGAACAATTTGGTCGGCGTGATTTCCGATGGCTCAGCGATTTTAGGCTTGGGCAATTTGGGGCCAAAAGCCGCCATGCCGGTGATGGAAGGCAAGGCGCTGCTGTTCAAGTATTTCGCTAATGTCGACGCTGTGCCAATTGTCTTGGACGTCCACCAGCCAGAAGAAATTATCGCTGCGATCAAGGCGATAGCGCCGAGCTTTGGGGCGATCAATTTAGAGGATATCGCTTCGCCAAAATGCTTCGAAGTCGAGGAGCGTTTGAAAGCCGAACTAGACATTCCAGTATTTCACGATGACCAGCACGGTACGGCAATAGTAGTGCTAGCTGGGCTGATCAACGCCGCCAAGGTTGTCGGCAAGAACTTACGCGACTGCAAAGTCGTTCTGGCGGGGCCAGGCGCGGCTGGCACAGCGATTATTAAGCTGCTCAATCTGTACGGCGTCAAAAACTTGATTGCACTCGATCGCCACGGCGCGCTGAGCAGCGACCGCACTGACCTGTCGCCAGAAAAAACCGCCTTGCAGCAATATTTGAACACTTCAGAAAGCGGTACGCTAGCAGAAGTACTAAACGGCGCCGACATCTTTGTTGGCGTGTCGGCCGCCAACTCGCTAGCGCCAGAAATGGTCGCCGCAATGGCTAGCCATCCGATTATTTTTGCCCTGGCCAATCCAGTACCCGAAATCATGCCCGATGCCGCAATTAGCGCTGGTGCAGCCGTCGTAGCGACTGGCCGCAGCGACTTTCCGAATCAAGTTAATAATTCCCTGGCCTTCCCTGGTATTTTTCGCGGCGCGCTAGATAATGGCGTTCAGAAAATCACCGACCAGCACAAGCTAGCCGCCGCCGAAGCTCTAGCGGCGCTAGTCGAGAACCCAACCGCCAACGAAGTTATACCGTCGCCATTCGACAAGCGCGTCGTACCAGCGGTGGCAAATGTCATAAAATAAATCCTAAATCAATACTAAGTAGTTGAGTTGGGGGCGGGACGGCGAACTAAATCGCGCGCCCCGCCCCAGAGCAAAGGCGCGGCTCTGCTGGCTTGAGCTTACCTTTGCGACCGGTCAGCGAGGTTAGGGCGTGGTTGTTGGACTAGTATACCAGTCCAACATCCTTTCAAAGTATCCGCCCCAGCTATACGGCTCTGGGACCAAAATCTCTGGATACCGACAGAAGTCTGTCTCGATATTGCCAGCGGCATCACAGTAAAAAAAAGCCAGCGTCGCTCCGCCCTGCCTGTCGTAAACAGCCACGACAAACGACATTTCTCGATATACCGATCTGCAGCTGAAAACCTCTGTGTAGAATCCTGCCTCGCGGGCAGAGTTCATGAGGCCAAGAGCAGCGCAGGCCGCGACGCCCCTACCTCCAGCCGCCAGTTCGTGAAGCTGGCAATCTGGAGAGGTTGACCTATCCAGCCTATAATTGTCGCAGGCTTTAGAAGTAAGAGTAGTAGTCCTACCCATGATAGCACTTTTCCAGATCATCTCATACCTTCCTTCCGCCCCGTACCGGGGCCACTCGACGATGGATGTACTCAAACTCTACATCTTAGAGCCAGCACCCAATACTATACCACAATTTGCGTTAAATCACCCGCGCTATCTCCTCGAGCGTGGTTTCGCCGCGCAAGGCCGCCAGCACGCCGACCTGCTCGAGCGTTAGCATACCTTCGTTTCGAGCGGTTTCTTCGATCGTCTCGGGGTGAACATCTTGGACATCACCGCGGATAAACTTCTGGATTTCATCAGTGACAACCAGCTGTTCCATGATAACCACCCGGCCTTTGTAGCCAAACGGCGCATCTTCGCTAGGCACGGGGCGCCATAGCTTGAAATTATCCAGATCAGGCTTCTCGACATCATGCGGCAGCTTTTCGAGCACGCGCTGGACGTATTTACGTGTTGCTTCATCGGGTTCGTACGCTTCCTTGGTGTGATCGACTAAACGCCGCACCAAACGTTGAGCAATCAACAAGCGGATAGCGCTTGAAAAGATCGGATTAACTCCAATCATATCAATCATACGGCTAAAGGCTGTACTGGTAGTATTGGCGTGAAAGCTCGATAACACCAAGTGGCCGGTGATTGACGCTTGAATAGCCGTGCGCGCCGTATCGACATCACGGATCTCGCCAACCATCACCACATCCGGGTCGAGACGCAAAACACTGCGCAAACCATCAGCGAAACTCTGCCCGTGCGTCGTGTCGATCGGGATTTGCGACATGCCGCTCAGGCCATACTCAATCGGATCCTCGAGTGTAATCAGCTTGCGGTCGGTGGTATTCAATGCATTAAGCATACTATAAAGCGTCGTAGATTTACCCGAGCCAGTCGGCCCGACCATCAGCACCAGACCGCGCGGGTGGCTGATAACTTCGTCGATTTCCTTGCGCTGGCGCGGCGGAATGCCCAGCAAGTCCAAATTCAACAATGATTCGTCAAAATTAAATAAACGCAGCACCGCATCTTGCCCGTACAACGTCGGCACAGTCTCGACGCGCAGGTTCAATAGATGCGTGCCTTGGTCGGTGGTGATTTCCATCTGCATATGGCCAGATTGCGACTCCATAGCTGCACTACTAACGCCGGCACGGCTAGCTAGCTCGCCCATAATAATTCGGTAGCGCGAACGTTCTAGCTGTGCCACCGGGTGCAGTGCACCGTCGACGCGCATGCGTACGCGGATAGAATCGCGCTCGTTTTCAATGTGAATATCGCTAGCGCCAAGCCTGTCCGCCTGCTTGATCAGGAAATCAAACAATTCCTCGCTCGATACCAGATTCAACGTCTGGCTAACTTGAGCGATGGTGTTGCTATCGCCCTCTTTAGCAATCTCGATATCATCGTAAGCAGTACGCTGCGGCGGATCGTAACGCAGCATCATCGCCCGGTAGCCGCTAGCACTGATCAGCAAAAATTGTAATTTGTCGCCGCGGTCTTGATACTCGCGCTTGATCTTCTGTAAAATAGATTGCGGCGTTTGCGAGGTCACGCCGATTTGGTACATCACTTCGTTGCCGCCCTTGGCCAGCGGCACGATGCGGTATTGGTGCATTTTCTCGATCGGAATCATGCCAGGGACTAGCGGTAGCGTGTCCTCTAGATTGCGCATATCAACATACGGCAAACCCAAAATAGTCGCCCGCTGGCGAGTAGCTTTTTCGTCTTGTTCGCGCCGGCGGCGCTGAACTTCTTCTTCATCCATCACCTTTATTTTAGCAAAAAGCTTGCGCTAAAAACAGTGCTACAATAGAATTATGCTAAAAATCGTCGTCATCGCCCACAACATTCGCTCGACTTTCAATGTCGGGTCGATTTTTCGGACATGTGAAGGTTTCGGTGTCGAACGGTTGATTTTGAGCGGCTATACGCCGTATCCAGATTTGAGTTTGTGCCGCGAAGCGCCAAATTGCGCGCTAATCGACGGTGAAATCACGCGGGACGACCAGCGTCTGCCGCACATTCGTCAGAAAATCACCCAGCAAATCCACAAGACTGCGCTCGGCGCCGAGAGCCTAGTGCCGTTTGAGTATCACGAAGCACCGCCGCTAGACGAACTGCGACAGCTGGGCTACCGCATCGCCGCTCTAGAACAAGCCGCCAATAGTACCAATCTGCGCGATTATTCGGCGCCAGACCGCATTGCGTTGCTGCTAGGCGAAGAAGTCGACGGTATCGCGCCCGAATGGTTGGCATTGGCTGACGATATCATTGAGATTCCGATGTTCGGGCAAAAAGAGTCGTTCAACGTATCGGTAGCGGCCGGAATCGCGCTGTACGAGCTAGCGACGAGCGGCAAAACCACCAAAAATGCCTAAAATTTGCAAATTTTACGGAATAATTGCGGAAAGTATTGACAATTTTACTACTCTATGCTATATTAATACTAGCTTTTCGCTCAAGTTTTCGAAAATAAAGGGCGTGAAGTTGCCCTTTTACTTGAGCGAGTGATTCTAGGAGGAATCATGAAGCGTTTCATTGCTCGTATCGCCCTCGAGTTCGCTGCCATCCTGGCCGCGGCCATCGCGGCCGCCCTGCTCGTCAAGAACGGGCATTACTTCATCGGCTTGGCGATCCTTTCTAGCTACGGGTTGTTTAACCTGTGGAGATTGGGCATTGAGAAGATCAATGCCCAGTACGAGAGGAATATCAAGGAGGCGAGGATACGCCGCCTTGAGGCCGATTTGTCTGTCAAGGAGGCGCAGACGCGCCGCCTTGAGGCAGTGCTCGTCGACGCCGCGACGAAGGCCTCGTGGGTCTCGGATGTCAAAATCCGGGACAACAAGGCCGTTTATAAGATCGACGCGCCCGGCCGCGGGCGCATTGTCATCTATCTCCCCGCTACGGAGGAGGACGCCAAGACCAACGACGCCCCCGCGGCGTCCAACAAGGGCTGATAAAGCCCGCTAGAAAATAGCCCGCCTAGAGGCCGCCAGCCTCGGCGCAAGGCCTTTCTGGCGGGCTATTTTCTTTGGTTTAATTTATCTTATCCTAATCTATTTCACCTTGACGCATTCGTCGCCCAGCAGTTCGGCCAGGCCAGCGCGCAAGTTGCGCTGGGCATCGACCCGAAACGGCAGGCGGATGGCATTGGACTTATCATCGCCCAGAATCATAATGATGTCGTTTTGGCCAGGGTTTTGGCTGCACAGTTTCTTGAGCGAGACCAGCAGGTCGCGATCACTCGGGTTTTTGACTTTGACATAGACAGTTTCCAGCTTTTCTAGCGGCTTAGCGATAATTGCTGGTGCCGCTTTGGCGCTGGCTGCAGCCGTCACAGCTGGCGCACCGTTAGCGTTTTTGCGCGGATAACGCTTGCTTTTGACGGCCGCGCGGCCTTTCGGCGCCGTCATTTTACGGCCGTGGCTTTGGTATTCATTCAATTCCTTGTCGGTCACGACGCTAATTTCATCGGCAATCATTTTCGCCTCGTCGGTCATATTGCCGTCGCGGTCGCGCGCGCTAATCTTGCCGGATACTTTCAGCACAGCATCTTGCTGCAGCCCGTCGCCAAGCTGCTCGTACAGCCTCGGGAAAACGATTAATTCTGCCTCGCTAGTTTTGTCCTCGATACCGACAAACGCCATTTTGGTGCCAGCCTTGGTGACGATGGTGCGAATCGTCGACACCAAGCCGCCGACCGACACTTTCTGCCCGTCGATTTGCGGCGTGCAGGCGTGCAACGGAATGGTCTGCTCCTCGAAAAAGGCATCGTAATTATCTAGCGGGTGCGCGCTGATATACAGGCCCAGCAGCTCGCGCTCCCACATCAGCTGCTCTTTGTTGGTGTACTTGACCGGCGAAGCCTTCAGTTCGACCGACGGCATCAATTTGTCGCCGCCGAGCGCCGCGAACATATCAACTTGCCCGCTGAGCGCTTCCTTTTGCAGTTTGCTAGCAAAAGCCAGAATCGTATCGAGATTAAATAGCAAATCGCTGCGGTCGCCTAGCGCGTCGAAAGCACCGGCTTTGACCAGCGATTCCCAAGCTTTGCGATTAACTTTGCTGGTACTGACACGTTTGGCAAAATCCTCGACCGACTTGAACGGGCCGTCGGCCTCGCGGGCGCGGATAATCTCTTCGACTGCGCCGACGCCGACACCTTTGACTGCGGCCATACCGAAACGGACTTGCTTGGCAGCTGGCACTACGCCGAACTCGACGTATGACTGATTGACGTCTGGCGCCAGAACCTCCAGGCCCATATGCTTGCACTCGGTAATTTCAATCGCCAGGCGGTCGATATCGTCATGATCGCTGGTCATTAGCGCCGCCATGAAAGCGTCCGGATAATGCGCTTTTAGATATGCTGTCCAATAGGCAATCAAGCCGTAACAAGCGGCATGCGACTTATTAAAGCAGTAATTAGCAAATTCCTCCAGTTGCGTCCAGAAAGTTTCCGCCATTTCGCGCGTGGCGCCGCCGACTTTGACCGCGCCCTCGACGAACTCCGGCTTAACCTTTTTCATTAGGTCGATTTTTTTCTTACCGACGGCTTTACGCAGCGTATCAGCTTGACCGCCAGTAAAGCCGCACCATTCCTTGGAAATTTGCATAAATTGCTCTTGGTAAACCAAAATTCCGTAAGTGTTTTCCAGCGAGTTGCGCATACCCTCATGCAAGTAGGTAATCGGCTCTTCGCCGTGCTTGCGGCGGATAAAGCTATCGATAAATTGCATCGGCCCCGGGCGGTACAGCGCTACCATGGCGATGATGTCTTCGAAATGCGTCGGCTTGAGCGCCCGCAGGTAGCGTTTCATACCCGCCGATTCTAGCTGAAACACGCCGGTGGTGTCGCCGCGCTGAAATAGCTCGTACGTTGGCTTGTCATCCAGCGGCAAGTGCGCCAGGTCGATTTCTTCTTTATAAACTTTTTTGATAATACGCATGGCGTTGTTAATAATTGTCAAGTTGCTGAGGCCTAAAAAGTCCATCTTCAGCAGTCCCAACTCCTCGACTTCGCCCATCGGAAACTGCGTCGCCACCACGCCCTTTTGTGCCATTTCTAGCGGAATATAGTTAACCAGCGTGTCCGGCGCAATCACCACGCCGCAGGCATGAACACCGTGGCTGCGAATCGTGCCCTCGAGCTGGATGGCGTAATCTAGAACCTCTTTGGCGGTAGGGTTATTCTCGTACTCCTTACGCAAATCAGCGTCCTCTTTAACGCTAACCGACAACGGAATGTGACGGCCCTGGTTCGGCGGCGGCACCAACTTAGCCAAGCGGTCGCTCTCGGCATACGGCACTTCCAGTACCCTAGCGACATCGCGCACCGCCATGCGGCCGAACATCTTACCAAAGGTAGCGATATTGCTGACGTGGTCTTCGCCGTATTTTTTAGCGCAATATTCAATCACTTCGTCGCGGCGGGTATCTTGAATATCGACATCAATATCCGGCATGGAAATACGATCTGGATTAAGGAAACGCTCGAATAGCAGACCATACTTCAGCGGATCAAGGTCGGTAATGTTCAGCGCGTAGGCAATAATCGAGCCGGCGGCGCTACCACGGCCCGGACCAAAAACAATCCCTTGAGATTTACCCCAGTTAATAAAGTCCTGAACAATCAAGAAATAACCCTCATAACCCATGTTGCCCATCACGCCCAGCTCCATCTCGGCGCGCTGGCGAACTTCGTCAGACAATTGCGGGATGATATCTTCAGGGTCTAACCTCTCGGCTTCCTCTTTTGAAGCACCGTTGTAGCGCTGCAGCAAGCCCTGGTATGTCAATCTCAGCAGATACGAGTGCTCGTTCTCGCCTTCAGGCAGCGGGTATTTAGGAATAAGAATGCGGCCCAGCTCAATTTCAACATTACAGCGGTCAGCCACCTTTTTAGTGTTACGAATCACCTCGGGATATTCCTCTCCCCAATGATCAATAATATCGCGCGGGTCGGTCAAGTGTAGCTCAAAGTCTTTCAGACTCATCCGCTTTTCATCGCTCAAGTACGAACCAGTACCGACACATAGCAGAATTTCATGCGCGTCCTGGTGCTCATGCGTCAAGTAGTGGCCGTCGCAAGTCACCACCATCTCGATGTCTAGCTCCTTCGATAGTTTAATCAAGCCCTCGTTGATTTTTGCCTGGACGTCCCAGTGTGTGTTTGATTTTGGATGGCCGTGGTCTTGTAATTCCAGATAGTAACGGTCGCCCAGAATCGATTTATACCATTTGGCGATATCGCGAGCGCGATCGTAATCGTCTTCTTTGAGAGCTACGCCAATTTCACCGCTAGCACAACCGCTCATCACAATCAGACCTTCATTCAACTCCTCTAGTAAGTCGTGATCAATCCGCGGTTTGTAATACATTCCCTCCAGATTGGCCTGCGTCGATAGCTTCATCAAATTATGAAAGCCGGTGTTATTCATCGCTAGCACCGTCAAGTGAAAGCGCTGCTTATCCTTGGCCGGATCGCGGTCAAAGCGCGAGCGCGCCGCTACGTACGTCTCGATACCGAGAATCGGCTTGATGCCAGCTTTTTTGGCAGTTTTATAATAGTCAAGGATACCACTCATCGTGCCGTGATCGGTTACTGCCGCTGCCTCCATACCGAACTCCTTGACCTTATCAACCAAATCATTGATTTTAGTCAAACCATCCAGTACCGAATGAAAGGTATGATTGTGCAGGTGCACGAAATCGCTCGGTTGCAGCGCTGGCTGGCCTTGTGCTGAATTACTACCCATATCTTATGCTTATTATAGCGCAGACTAGGTTGTTTTTGAAGACGCGCCGCGCCAATCTGCCTGCACTCTTGGCGCAGTAATTTTAAGGAGCAAAGAAGCTATTTCGTAACGCTAGCGCCGGCTATTCTGCATAACATTAAGTATTTGATCGATAAAGCCAGCCACGCTCGGGACAAGTTGGCCGGTGAGATTAAGCACCCAAACCAACAACACAATCAGCATAGTACCGCCTAAAAGCGACCCGAAACCGAAAAATATACCGCGAAAAAAGTTAATCTTGTAAATTTCGTAGCGATTGCGATTGAAGTCGTTGAACAGCTCCTCGAGCAGCGCCTGGCGCGAGCCTTTTTCGTTGTCATCATGCAGACGCTGAGCCATGCGGGCGAAGATATTATTGTGCTTTTTAGCCATAGATTTAGTTTGCCACAACTCGCCAGTTTTCACAATAAAAAGCGCCCTGATTTACAATAAAACAGAGCGCCTTGAGTATTTGATTAGCTACAATTATTTGCGCTTACTTGGGCGGCTGAATTCGTCCTTGGCGGCGTTAGCAGCACGCACAGCGCGGTCGCTATAGTCGTCAACAGTTTTGCGGCCTTCTTCGACGGCAGCATTGGCTTTGTTGCGGACATCGCTATAAACTTTCTCGCCCT
>CAJPLU010000025.1 GCA_905371595.1 Candidatus Saccharimonadota bacterium | reverse complement strand
GATGTTTGCTAAAAATTGGCTGATGATATGATTGCATTTACCGCTTATCAATCAGTTGGCAGATTTAGGCTACCAACGCCTGCATCTAAACTTAGTCAGCGACGAGCAGCTACTCTACTACCGTCAGAACCAGGTGGTGGCACGAGAAATCTTACTGCTTAAACCCCTCGATGAAAATTAAAAGCAGCCCGCCCGCCAAGCTCGCGCCTGTTTCATTATTCATTCTCAGAAGCTTGACATTTCCGATAGCTTCGCGTACAATAGCATAGATTGTCTTATATTAAATTAAAGGAGTTTTATGTCACACGTTAAAGCTGGCGGTTCGAGCGATAATACCCACAAAAGTGCTGGTAGGCGCAATGGCGTCAAGCGTTTCGGCGGGCAAAAAGTCAACCAGGGCGAGGTGCTAGTTCGCCAGACTGGCAGTACCAAAGTTGCTGGTCCAGGCACTTATATCAGCCGCAACTACACAATTCACGCAGCCAAGAGCGGCACCGTAGTTTTCAAACATATCAAGAAGCCATCGTTCACCGGCAATACTCACCCGCGAACTCAAGTTTGCGTTGAATAAGCTAGGTTCATTAGGTGTACTACCTTGGCTAGCGAGATACCGCTACTAGCCTTGTTCGTTGTTTTCTTGGCGCTTTACTGATACGTTCATGAGTCCTTGCAGTTCTGCGATACTTTTGTTCAGCTGTAAAGCATGCTGTGAATATTCTGCGATACTGTTGTTCAGCTGTAAAGCGTGCTGTGAATATTCTTCGTCACTGATACGTCTTGAAAAGCCTTGCTCAGCAACATTATTCATTACTACCAAAGAGCGTCTAACCTGGTCTATAGCATCGCTCAGGCGATCCGCTTCGTCCTGTGGCAAATCACCGCCGACCTTCTCTACAGTAGCACTGAACCTATTAAGCGCAGTTGAGATACCTGACGTATACTCTTGTATGCGCCCGAATAACACAGGAGCTCGCAAAGTATCTGCCGTTTTCAGTACTCTAGCCAAATCCTCTGCCGTGCCCGCCATATTTCGTATAGCAGACTGTGTAGTATCCGCTCCTACTAGCCTTTTTAACGCCTCGGAGGCCTTAGGAGACTGCTTATCTGATACTTCTGGCGATTCATTTGGATCTTGCTCATCTGAGCTCCCTGGCTCCTCTTGATTTTCTGGCGCGACAGATTCGCTTTCAGTATCGGCAACAGACGGATCTCTGTCTGAATCAGTCTCTTCAATAATTCCGCCTCTAAGCGCAGCCAGCACTTCTTCGCGGGCTTGCGACCTTGGGACTGGTTTGTTAGCTCCGGTCGTTGCGCCTCTTAATGCAGCTAATACATCCTCGCGGGTTGATGGCTTCGGCTCTGCTTTCGTCGGATCCAGCTTGCCAGCCTCTCTTAGCGCAGCGCGCAATCTTTCACGCTCATTAGTTGGCAGCTTTGGCTGCTCTGTCGGCTGATTATTGCTCTGCGGTAATTGCGCCTCCCAAGCATCAAGGGCGTCTTCAGCCGGCGGCAAACCATGATTTTCCTCGCTATCAGGATTTATCGTTGTACTGAAATCACCTTGATCAACGCGCATCCAGGCAGCACGCCTATTACCATCATCACTACTACCGTCCTCTATATTTTTAATAAGTAAATAGGCAGGAGTGTCGGGATGTAATCGGGACATTAGAACAGCTATTCTAGCTTGCTCAATTAATCCATCACTAGTTCCAGATACATCAAGCTGCCTACCAGTAGCTGATCTACCCAATCCAACACTTACTTTACTCAATAACTTCAACCTAGCCTCTTTTTCAGAAGCACCTAGCTCCTTAGCGCTTGGGAGCTCGCTATCTGGCACTGGATAGCTAATTATTATAGATTCTTTAGGCGATTCGCCGCCTGGCGCTGTACTTTTTGGTTTTTCTGGCATACAGTACTATTATATCAAAACATAAGCAAAATGTCAACTACAAAGCCACAAATAAACAGATTAAGCAATTCTACAAGCGGCTACTTGCTCATGCCTAGGTGGTAGCGCACCCGCTCGACGACATCACCGATAACTACCTGCGATTTCACTAAATAATCGTCAACACCGAGCTGCTCAGCGCGTTCTTTGTCTTTGGGCTGGCTAAGCGCGGTTAGCATAATCACCCGAATATTGGTAGTCTCCGGCGTATTACGCAAAATATCCAAAACGTCAAAACCGCTAATTTTCGGCATCATAACGTCCAGCAAAATCAAGTCAGGATGCTCAGACACCGCCAACGACAGCGCGTCCTCGCCATTATTTGCTTCACAGACGTCAAAACCCTCCAGTTCAAGGCGCGACCGATATACCGATGCTAGCGCAGTATCATCTTCTACTAGCAAAATCTTGCGTTTGCGTGTATCCATAGTTTATATAGTATACCAGCCTGGCGATAAGCACAAGGGCTATGACGCTAATTCTTTAGCGCGCGCCATTTGCGGATCGCGGCCAGCATTATTATCGTCCTGGCTCATTTTAACTGTCTGATTCGGCTGGATACCTTCTTTGGTGATGTTTCTATCCTGCGGCGTGTACCAGCGGGCCACTGTCACCTTGATGATACGATCGTCGGATAGGTTGATCACCTTTTGCACCGTACCCTTGCCAAAGGTTTTTTCGCCGACCAAGGTGGCCGCTTGATAGTCTTTCAGCGCACCAGCCACGATCTCACTAGCACTGGCTGAGCTGCCATTGACGAGGACAATGGTTTTCTTACCTTTAAGTGTCGGATTTCCCGAAGCTTTAACTGTCTCGGTCACCTGGCCGCGGCTTTTTTCGGTAACGACCGTTTTGCCACTATCTAGCCATAGACTCGCTACTTCTTGCGCTGCTGTCAAATAGCCGCCGCCGTTGTTACGCAAATCAACAATCACACCCTTAACACTTTTGTCAATGAATTCTTTAGCGGCTTTGCGGGCTAGCGAACCGGTATTATCGTCAAATCGCGAGATCGTCAAGACACCAACGTCGTCGCTAACCGACCAACGGACGCTAGGATCGCTAATCTGGGCCCGCGTAATCGAAAAATCTAGCAATTCGCTGCCGCGGCGCATAGTTAGCTTGACGGTCGTGCCCGCTTCGCCAGTAACCTTATCAGCCACGCCGCTAGCCGTCTCGCCCGCTACTGACGTACCATTTACAGCCACAAAGATATCACCCGTTCTAAGGCCGGCTTTCTTGGCCGGAGAGTCATCGAGAACTCGCAGTACCGTCGGCTGCAAATTACGCACGCCGATTTCGGCACCAATGCCAGAAACTTCGCCGTTTAGACTTTTGTTAAATTCTGCCGCTTCTTCCTTATCTAGAAATGTCGTGTAGTCGTCGCCGACCGCTTTAACCATGCCGCGAGCCGCCCCGTCCGATAGTTTATTAGCATCCAAATCACCGTCATAATTCGCCGCTAGTTGACGATAAGCTTCTTTCATCACCTCGGTATCAAGCGGCTGCTTAGCCACCTTGATGCCAAAAATCGGCGCTGCTATCTGATAGATTTCTTCGCTGCGCGTACCAGCCGCAAACGATACGATTATCGCCAAGACCAACGACGCCAAGAAAACACCCTGTGAAACCTTCCTCTGCTGAGGCTTCCGCCCCTTATTTTCAACTCCCTGTTCGTTTGCCATAATCATAATTATAGCGCACTCTGGCTGAGTACGCTATAATTTACTGATTATTATCTTGATCTCGCTAGAAATATATATAAGTTAGCCCAGCACTTGAACGCGTGTAGTAGTGATAGCGGCCCCAGCCTAAACCGTCGATATTATTGTTGTAGTCGCTAACAGTAATCGTACCATCGCCATTAACTGCTTCGACATACATAGCGTGGCCATAAGCACCAACATACTGGATAGCTACCGAGCCGGCTTTTGGCGTTGGACCGTTGGCAATACCGTAGCGAGCTGTTGTGCTTGGCCACTGGTTAGCGTTACCCGCCCCGCCAAAATGCGGTACGTAACGGCCAGTGCTAGCTACTTTCCAAGCGGTGTAGCTGACGCATTCGCGGTTATAGAGACCCCAGTTATCAACGATCGTATCTTGCTCGGCATTAGCCCAAACCGACGGATATCCGCCGCCGCTAGCCGAGCCCGTACCAATATTAGTAGAGCCTGAAGCACGGGCAGCTGCAGCCATAGCGGCAGCCTGTTGAGCGCGGACACTGCTGATTTCGCTGTTACGCTTGGCGACCAGGTTATTGTAAGCTGATTCCTCACCGCGCGTGTCCGAAACTAATTTAGCCTGTTCAGCCTCTTTGGCAGCTAGCGCGGCTTTTTGCGACTTCTGGTCGCGTAGTACGTTCTCAACTTGCTTTTTCTGCTTTTCGAGCTGCGCTTTGAGCGATTTAATCTGTTTGATCTTGGTACTCAGATTATCCTGCATTGACGAGCGGTATTCTTGCTTGTCAACGTAATCGCCAATGTTTTTGCTGCTAGCCAGCATCTCGAGCGGCGAGATTGAGCTATCAACGTACATATCGGCAACAATTTCGCCAAGAGCTTCTTTGTTAATCTCGATTTTCTTTTCGGTAGCAGCGATATCTTTCTCAAGCTTATCGCGCTTAGCCTGGCTAGTATTAATTTGCGCTTGGATTTCATTTTTTTGCTTGGTTAATACATCAAGCTGCGCTTGCAGCGTTGACGCCAGCGCGCCAAGCGTCGCCGCCTGCTGCTGATACGAATCAGCTTCTGATTGAAGTTTTTTGACCTGTTCGTCGTACTGGTCGGCCAACACGTTTTGCGCGAAGGCAACCGGTATACTTGCGCTCATCAAAACAGCTGCTGCGACGATTGACGACTTCGCAACGTGCCGCCTTGACGAAACTGGTGTGGTGGACCTATGTTTCATACCTCTAGCGTAACAAAGCATTACCGCTTTGTCAATAAAGCTATGTCGAATAAGCACCCCCTTTCGTAAATTACTCTACAATTTGAGATAACGGCGAGTGGCCAGCGTCGAGGAAATAATCCCAATCAACGAGCCTAGCAACATCATACTTAGCAGGACCAACAGCAAATTATTTATCAAAAAGTGCGACGTAGCTACAGCAGCAATTCCATAAGCCTGTAATTTGCCAGAAATCGTCGCGAAAACCCCTACCCCTATAGCGGTCGCTACAACAGCAGCAATACAACCATACACCATCGCTTCTACCAAAAACGGGCCGCGAATAAAGCTTTTGTCAGCACCGATGAGTTTCATCATCTCGATCTCGCTTTTACGGTTGAATATTGCCATTCTAATGGTATTAAAAACAATCAACGACGATATTACGACGAAGAGTACGCTCGCTGCCAAACCGGCCCGCTGCGCAAAATCTGTCCAGCGGCCGATATTTTCGATAGCATCGCGCCGGTCGCCAGCAAACGACGGTTCGCGCTTATCATCGATAATTTTTTTGAGCGGCTTATTAGTTTTGACAAAATCGCTAAGACTGTCGGTGTCATTGATATTCTCTAGATTAACGCGAATCACTGCTGGCATTTTATTGGCAGCTTGATTAAGGGCATCTAGTATATCTTGGTCGGCTTTGTTGTCTTCGGCGCTTTGTTGGCGCGCTTTTTCCGAGGAAACGAATTCAACGCGCTCGACATTATGCAGTTTGCGCAAATCGGCAATAATCGGTTTAGCCTGCTCTTCGGTAGTACCCGTTTTGAGATAAATTGACATATCGACTTTTTTACTCAGCTCCGTTACCGAGTCTGCCAATATATTACGCGCCACCACCGTAGTAAAGATAATCAGCAACGTAATCGTCATCACCGCGGTAGCCGCAATCGTTAGCCAGGCATTACGAGTGAAATTATTGACGCCGTAGCGGCACATTCGCACGAAAGTCAGCCATTTGCGCTGGCGGCTGCGCCTTTGTCTGGTCAGGGCGCGCGCACCGGTATTTTTTTTGTCCTCGCGGCAGCTTTTCTTTTTGGCAGCCGCTGTCTTGACTTTGTCTCGTCTCATTGCCGATAACTCCCCTGCGCTTGGTCGCTAGTAATCTTACCGTGATCAACAGTGATAACGCGGCGCTTCAACCTATTGACAATCTCGACATTATGTGTTGTAAGTATAACTGTCGTACCGTATCGGTTAATCTTCTCGAGTAGGCGGACAATATCCCAACTATGCTTTGGATCGAGATTACCCGTTGGCTCGTCAGCGATTAGAATCTTTGGCTGGCGCACCACTGCCCGGGCAATCGCTACTCGTTGGCGTTCGCCGCCCGATAGCTGATGCGGGAACTGCTTTTCCTTACCCTTTAGACCCACCAGGTCAATCACTTTTGGCACAGTATTTTTAATTTCGCGGTTAGTCATGCCGGCAATTTCTAGCGCAAAAGCCACATTTTCGAACACTGTCCGGTTCGGTAGTAACTTAAAATCCTGAAAAACTACGCCAATTTTGCGGCGCAGCAACGGGATATGCTTGTCCTTGAGCTGGTCGTAATCAATACCGCCAACGACAATCTTGCCGCTAGTCGGCTTTTCTTCGCGCGTCAATAATTTGAGCAAGGTCGATTTGCCAGCACCGCTCGTCCCAACGATGATCACGAACTCGTTCGGCTCGACATGCAGATTAACACGGTCAAGCGCTGGCTTACTGCCCTTACCATACACCTTGGTCACTCTATCTAACAGAATCATCACTACCTATTGTAGCATAAGCTAGTTTATAGCGATAGCCAGCTACTCGGTCGCCGCTTGCTGCTCGAGATATGCTTCGATAAAACCGTCAATGTCGCCATCTAGCACGCCGCGGGCGTTATGCGTCTCGAACTTAGTACGCGTATCCTTGACTAATGTGTAAGGGTGAAGCACATAATTACGGATCTGCGCGCCCCAGCTAGCCGATTCCCCGGCGCGCAGATCAGCCAAAGTTTCGGCGCGTTGCTCTAGCTGCATTTGCGCTAAGCGGCTTTTGAGGATTTTTAGCGCGGTTTCTTTGTTTTGGAGCTGGCTGCGCTCGTTTTGAATCGCCACCACCGTACCCGTCGGCAAGTGAGTGATGCGCACTGCGGAATCAGTTGTATTGACTCCTTGCCCGCCGTTGCCGCCGCTGCGATAAATATCAATCCGCAAATCTTTGTCGTCGATTTCGACCTCGCCTGGCGCGTCCATTTCCGGCATGATTTCGACCAGTGCAAAGCTAGTCTGCCGCAAATTATCAGCGTTAAACGGACTGAGCCGCACCAGCCGGTGCACCCCGTGCTCGCTGCGCAATTTGCCGTAAGCAAAAGCACCGCGGATAATGTAAGTTGTGTTCTTGATGCCGGCCTCCTCGCCTGTCGAACGCTCGACTAGCTCGGTCTGCATATCATGCTTTTCAGCCCAGCGCAGATACATTCGCTCTAGCATCTCTGCCCAATCCTGCGCATCCGTACCGCCAGCGCCAGCGCTCAACTTGAGAATCGCCGCTCGATTATCGTATTCGCCTGAAAACAACAAATCTTTGCGGCGCTCCTGGTATTCTGCTTCGAGAGCTGCTAGCTGCTCGGTAAACTCTGCCAGCATTGAATCGTCACCTAGATCCATCAGTTCGATTATATCCGAGACTTGTGAACGTAAAATCTGCCATGGCTCAATTTGCGAACGCAAGCTCGCCGCCTGCCGTGTCAGCATCTGCGCCCGCTCGACATTCGCCCAGACGTTCGAATCGGCCAGCTGTTCATCAAGCACTGCCAGCTCTTCAGCGCGAGCGTCAATATGCAAAGCCTGGCAAGCGCTAGCCACGCGAGCACGGAGATCTTCAGCTTGTTTTCGTAACGGTTGCATAGAACCTAGGCAGCAGTCTCGTCTTGGTTTTGGCTGGTGTCATCTGATTTGCGGCGAGTTGATTTCTTGGTAGAGGTTGGCTCTACGGTTGTCGGCTCGGTAGCAGGTTCGGATTCAGCGGGTTCAGAAACATTAGACTGAGCAGCAACTGGCGCAACGCTCTGCGGCTGATTTCGCGGTTCAACCACACCCTTCCAATAGTCAATCTGGCTCAACCGGCGTACCAAAAAAGGATGATCGCTAAAAGTCTGCGCAAAATGATTCATCGGGCGTTCAGCCGTGTACTGCATCCACTGGCGCGCCACCTCGTTCATGCTGTCTGCCGCATCAGGTCCGACATGCACCTTGATCAGCGATTTCTTGACCAGTTCGCTATCGCCCAAATACATCAAAGCTAGGCGATCGGCGGTTAGCTCGGCACGGCGGTGCCAGAATCCAGAAATCCAACTACCCAATACGCTGATAATCGGAATCGACAAAAACGGCATCAAATACACGTTAGCGTTGGCATGGCGGTATTTGATATGCGCCATTTCATGTACAACAATCACCTTTAATTCATCTTTGGTCAAATAACGAATTGATCCAGAATGCAGCACGATAGAATATGGCCTAGCAAAACCAAAAGCATAAGCATTCATCACCGGATTCTGGGTGATGAAAATCTCGACTTGCGGCATCTCTAAATCAGCCGATACCTGGTTGGCCCAATCGCGCAGCCACGCGTAAGCGCTATATTCAACCTGCAAAGCATTACCTAGCATTTGCTGGCGCATCATCCGCACCATGAACATACCAATACCTAGCAGCATGCCCAATCCCATAATCATAAAAACTATCGCCAGCAATACAGCAATCACGCCGTCGCTGAACGATAACTCAACGTGGTGTCCAGCATTATCCGTTGACATTTCCTGGAATGTTGTATAGATAAAATAGCTAGCCGCAAAGAAACAAAAGATAATTATAGTTATTGTCAGAACGACATTATCTTGCGCATTGCGAGCCCGCGCTACGGCAAGCTGACCTTTGGTTTGTGCCTGCGATTGCGGCGGCTGCTGATACTGTTGGTATTGCTGGTACGGCTGTTGATCCATAAACCCTCCGATTAGATACTATCTCAAGACTCGCGCCTATTCCTGCTACATTATAACAGGATTAATCATAATAAGCAGCAACTCCACCGTTTTTGATCACGCTAAATATCACAACTAACTACCAAGAACGCGAGTCGCCTAATCAGCTAATTTCTCCACTGCCGTCACGAACTGCTCGCCGCGGTCATTGTAGCTCTTAAACATATCAAAGCTAGCGGCGGCTGGACTGAGAATCACTACGTCGCCAGATTGTGCTTGATTGGCTGCCGCTTCGACGACTGTCGGCATCGACGCCATTTCCAGCTGGACAACCCGGCAAGAAACCTTATTTTTATGCAAAATTTCGATAATTTCGCTGGCGTTAGCGCCGTTGACAATCACCGCTCGCATTTGCTGCCTGGCGATTTCCTGTGCTAATTCCGCGTAGTCCGCCCCCTTGTCAGAGCCGCCCAAAATCAAAATTTTTGGCTCCGTGAAAGCTTTTAACGCGGCAATAGCGCTACCGGGCGTAGTCGAAATGCTGTCGTCGTAGTATCTCACGCCGTTTTTCTCAGCGACCAATTTCAAACGGTGCGGCAATCCTGTAAAACTCTCCAGTCCGGCAGCATATTGCTCGTCGGTCACAGTGATTGGCAGTTCTGTCACCGCGCTCATCGCCGCGCAAGCATTCTCTAGGTTGTGTGCGCCCGGCAACCGTAAATGATCGGTGCTGCAAATCTGCCGATCTTGCACGCAAAAGTAACCGTCCTGGACATAAACTTGGTCATCGTCAGCAATAGCATAGCGCTGCGCAAAATCCAGCGTATCACCATGATTATCGCCCGTATCTAGCAGCCTATCAAGCGGCGCGGCAGCCACTTCCTGCGAATATTTATTCGTCGGGTGATATAAACAGACATCGCCAAGATGCTGGTGGCGGCGAATATTTTTCTTGGCATTGAGGTAGTCGGCGAAATCCACGTGAACATTCAGATGATCCGGCTCGATCATCAGCACTACCGCAATGTGCGGCGACTTTTCTAGATCCCACAGTTGAAAACTAGACAATTCGTAAACGACAATGTCGGTTTTTTTGATTTTCGGCAAGACGTCCAGTGCCGGCACGCCAATATTGCCGACCAGATGTACCGTTTGCCCGGCTTGCTGCAAAATCGAGGTAATCAAACTGCACGTCGTCCCCTTACCTTTCGTTCCTGTCACGCCGATAATCGGCGCCGGACATTTATCAAAAAACTCGTTGGTCGCCGACCAGATCTTGCCGCTGGTCTTGATATTACGCGGCGGCAAACTGGCCGTCCGCACCACCAAATCAGCATCGCCCAGCTGTTCGCTGAAGGCATTTTTGCCAGAAATCAGCTTCACGCCGTCCGGAATTGTTGGCAGTTTATCCGCTGGACGCTCGTCAGCCACCACAAACTCCGCGTCAGGAAATCTCTGCCGGAAATATATCAGATTTGATATACCTTCTACGCCGTAGCCAGCGATAATAATCTTCATACCGACTATTATAGCACGCACCTTCATCGCTATAATATCAATACTTTATGCTTTAGCTTGGTAACAAGATTGTTTATTGATATAATTATAGTAATCTTTCGCTCCGACCAGCGAGAGGTAGAACGTTTCCGTTTTTTATTCCTACTTGATAGGAGCGTGCCACCTCATGGGGTTGTTTCTGCTTTTTTGGGCTGTAATCGCTACGATTGCAGGCTTTATGGCCGGTGGTATACTGGCATGTCTGATCGATGACGCATTCAACAACAAGATGAAGGTCAGTGCTATCATAGCTCTGACCTTAGTGATAATGATTGCGATGTATGCAATCGTCAATATGACAATATACCAATTGATGCCCTCAAACAAAGAGAGGGTAGCAAGTTTCACAGAGGCAGCGGCGCTGCACGAGTTTTCCAGCGGGTCTGAGTACCCACTGGAAATCGGCGCTCGCTCGGTTTCTGCCACAGGGGAAACTTCCGTTAGTGGCGGTATTTTTTCTATTAGCGCCTATGCCAAGATGCAGGCGGGAGCCAGCATCTTGGTAGACTACCAACACGGGGACGGCACTCACGAAGTGCTGGAGATTCCCCTGTCAGTCATCAGGTTTAACATCATCGGCGACGGCGAAATGTCGTCGATGGTGATAAACCTCACTAATCTCCCAGGTGCCGAGGGGTATGTCGCAAAGGACACCCTCGGTGACTGCCACCCCAGTATCCAGTGGGGTTGGTGGCTGAGAGATTGCGCGACTATTAAAAACACCCAGGTCACCTCGACAATAGGTGACGAGGGGCTGGCAGGCCTTTTCCAGAAGGCCCTTTCCAGTAACCCTGGAAAGTTCGTGACGATTAGTGTCACGAGAGACGAGTATAACCAGATTCTCGGCTCCGCCGGTAGCGCCACAGAGACGGAGACGGAGACGCCAACTCCGTCGCCCGCCCAACGTTGAGCAAGTAAAATGCTCCGCTGGGTCGGCGGCGGAGCATTTTACTTTTGATTGAAATTATTATTCTAAAACAGCTTTTCTAGCTTATCATTTAGCCGCGTCAGTGATTTCTGATCGCTAGCACTGACACCAGCCAGCACCCAGGTGTCCGCGCCGATAAATTCGCGCGCCGTCGCGATCATCCGTTCGCGAGTGATGTTGCGGATTGCTTCGGGCACGCGCTCATAATCCTTGACAAAACCATCGCCGAAATAGCGCCCGCTATAGAAATTGCTAATCTGCGCAACCGTCTGCGCCCCCATCTGGTGGCGACCTAGCGCGTAGGACTGCGCCGCCGACAGTTCTTCTTCGCTAATCTGCCCGTCGAGCACCGCTCGCACTTCGCCGGCGATAATGTCGAAAAGTCGGTCAGCGGTCTCGACATTGACCTGCCCGCCAAAATCCCAGC
>CAJPLU010000024.1 GCA_905371595.1 Candidatus Saccharimonadota bacterium | reverse complement strand
AAACTCGGCGGACAATCAATGATAATGTAATCGTACTCTATGGTGCAAGCCTTGATAGCATATTTCAGGCGGCTGAAACGATAATCAGTCTGAGCCAGCTCTACTTCGGTATTAGCTAAGGTTGGCACAGCAGGCACCAACGATAGGTTATCAAACTCGGTTGGGATTGTTACTTCTACTAATTTTTTACGGCCAAGAATAGCATCGGCGATAGTCACTTCTAAACTCTGCTTATCAATACCTAAGCCGCTAGTTGCATTGCCCTGCGGATCGAAATCAATCAATAGAGTCCGCTTGCCCATCTTCGCCAGATAGTAAGCCAGATTGATTGACGTTGTTGTCTTGCCCACGCCGCCTTTCTGATTGGTAACCGTTATGATAGATGCCACTGTTTATCTGCCCTCTCTGCTTACGTTTAATTATACCACAAACATCTAGTAAATATGAAATTGCCCTGCTTCAGAGAACAGGGTAATTTATCAAGTTTGTATCTACTATTTAATCGACGTAATCTCGATACGGCTATATTTTTGACGATGGCCGTTTTCTTTGTGAACGCGTTTTTTAGCTTTGTAGCGAATGACGCGGATTTTATCGCCTTTGACTTCCGCCTCAACGACTTTCGCTTTTACCACTGCGCCTTTCACGGTCGGCGTACCAACTTTTGTTTTATCACCATCAATCACTAAAAGTGCGTCGAGAGTGAGTTCTTTTGTGCCTTCAGGGAGGAGATCCACCAAGAGGGACTCTTTTTCGCTAACAACGTATTGCTTGCCAGAGATTTTTACGACTGCTTTCATTTCGTTCCTTAAAATATATTTACTATCAGTGACCAATTATAACAGAGATGGATAATACGTGCAACTAATTTGCCTGCAACTCGGCCATGGTGTTATTCGCCCGCAGCCAACCGCTGGGCGAGCCGCATTCCATGTAGTCACCCTTGGCCTCACCGACAGCGATGATACCGCCACCCGCAATATACGCATTGATGGCATCAGTCAGCTCAAATTCGCCGCGCTGCGGATTGGCGGGCAATGTCCGTGCTAACTCAAAAATTTCTTTATTAAGGACGTAGAAGCTTGAATTACTGAGGTTACTTGGCGCGTCTTCCAGCTTCGGCTTCTCAATGATGCGCACAAAATTACCCTGCTGGTCGGTTTCGATAATGCCCGTTTGTGGGATAAGTGCCTCCTCAACAGGATTACCCAATAACCCAGCCGACAAGCCGCGCGCCTCCACCAACTCTGCCAGATCAGCCGCATTTGAACCGCCGTCAACACGCCAGAAAAATTGGTCGCCCATCACCACAAACGCCGACTCGCCTGGCTCAATAAATTCGCTAGCCAAGCCCACTGGAATGCTAGTGCCGTAACCACCCGTACCAGGCTGAGTTAAAAAATGTATTCGCACATCGCGTAGCGGCGCCACAAGAGGTAATTTGTCTTGTTTACCAGCGCGCCGCAAATAATCGTTCAACTGAATATTTGACCGATAGTAGCTTTGCACCTGAGTGCTTTGCTCGCCAACCACGAAATAAATATCCTTGACACCCGCCCGAATTATATCCTGCACTATATAATCAACCACTGGCCGCGTCCCCACCGGCAACATACACTTTTCGATTGATTTGGTAATCGGCAGCATCCGCGTACCCCAACCAGCAACTGGAATGATAGCTTTGGTGATAGTATTCATAGTTCTATCGTAACACTTAATTAACCTATGCGAAAATATGGCCAAGAAACCCTGGAAATTATAAGGGTGTACTCCTGGTCGTAATTTAGCAGCTTAATCAGCTTTCTTCAGATAAATTTCTACCGGTTTACCGTCAACTTTAACGTCGTACTCTTCCATATCGTCCGCCGCCGCAGAGCCTAGCTTTACAGCCAGCGTCTCGGCCTTGATAGTATCAGCAAACATATCGACAGCCTGGGTGATTTCTGAGTCGCTACTAGTGATGCCAAGCTCAATCCGGTCGTCAACCTGCAAGCCAGCTTTTTTACGCGCACTCTGGACGTGGCGAATGATCTCGCGCATCAGGCCCTCGCGTTTGAGCTCGGGCGTCAATTGCTTGCTAATTTCGATCCAATTTTCTGGCTTGATCGTGCCCTCGGTCACGTCATAGTCCGCCAAGTGCTCGTCTAGATTCTCAATCCAGCGAATTTCCTTGACATTGAGCTCCTCAGCCATGATTTGCTCATAGTAGCCAGTCAGTTTCACGCCTGCATATGCCGCACATTGCAGCGGTTGGCGAACCTTGATTGATGCTTGGTGCTCATCCTGTTTCATCCGCAAACTAAGACCATTGTTGATCAATTCACGCGTACGGGACATGTCGGCTAGAACCTGCTCGTTCACCGCACCCGCTGGCAACCAGTCCTTCAAATGAATCGATTCATCATCGCCCGTCAAATTATGGTACAGTTCCTCCGCCAAGAACGGCGTAAATGGCGCCAGAATATAGCTCAGGCGCACCAGCACGTAATGTAGCGTGCGATAAGCATCGTTCTTATCGCCATCATCTTCAGACTTCCAGAAGCGGCGGCGACTGCGGCGAACATACCAGTTGGACGCGTCATCAAGGAATGGCAACATCGGGCTCAGCGCATCAGGGATATTATAGGCATCCATCTGCTTCTCGACCTCTGCCACCAGCTCGTGCAAGCGGCTGATAATCCAGATATCGAGGGGGTTGGTCACGGAGCCGATCGTCGCTTCATCCTCCGAAACATCTGCACGCGCCCGAGAATTGAGGTTATCAGCATCAGGCATATACGAGGACTGTTTGAGCGCAGCGAGTTCCGCAGTATCACCTGTGGCTGATGAGCGAGATTCCCGGTGTGCGGAAGCCGTTTCGGCGGATGACAGGGACGTACAAACCGGCTTGCCACTGAGCGGGTCAATCAGCGTGCCGTCAAACTCCCAGCCATCAACTTCCGCATACATAGTAAAGAAATCATACATATTCCAAATCATACTTAGCTTGCGCGCCACGTCGCCCACGTCTTTGTCGTGCAAAGCAAAGTCCTCACCGTTGAGTAGCGGGCTGCTCAGCAGCAAGAAACGCAAACTATCGGCACTAAACTTATCCATCAGTTCATTCGGGTCGGTAAAATTACCGAGCGACTTACTCATCTTGCGGCCATCATTACCCGCCACCACACCGGTGGTGATGACGTTACTGTAGGCGTTTTTATGCTGCTCACCCGCCTCGCCAAAGGCACCGATTTCGGCCAAGGCAACGTTGACGGCATGCACATAGTAGAACCACGCCCGCACCTGGCCGATGTACTCAACGATGAAGTCCGCCGGGTAATTCTGCTCAAACTTGGCCTGGTTTTCAAATGGATAATGCAGCTGCGCAAACGGCATACTGCCACTCTCGAACCAACAATCAAGCACCTTATCAATGCGAGTAAACTTTTCACCGTCAATTTCAAAGGTGATGTCATCCACCCACGGGCGGTGGTAATCATCCAGCGCCACGCTGCTCAGCTCCTTCAGCTCTGCGTACGAGCCAAACACCCTCACCGTACCGCGGTCGCCCTTCCACACCGGCATAGCCGTCGCCCAGAAGCGATCGCGGCTCAGATTCCAGTCTGGTGCTTGCTCAATATTCTTGGCAAAGCGGCCATGCTTCAGGTGAGCCGGGAACCAATTGATATGCTCGTTCTCATCCAGCATGAGCGGCTTTTGCCCCTGAATGTCGAAGAACCAGCTGGGGATGGCCCGGTACATGATGCGCTGCTTGCTGCGCGGATTGAACGGATATTCGTGGCGAATGTACTCAATCTTCCACACCGCGCCCTTTTCTTTCAGGTCTTTGGCGATGAATTTATTATTTTCCCATACCTCCAGGCCTTTGTAATTGCTATCGGTGTAGTAACCGTTATCGTCGATCACATGGAAGGGCGCGATGCCATTGGCTTTACCAAGTTCAAAGTCATCCTCACCATAGGCCGGCGCGATATGCACAATACCCGTACCCGACTCGTGCGAAACGAAATCCGCCGCGTAAATAGTGTGAATCTTGTCATTCTCTGGCCAGGTCGAGCCGGTATCGAGCGGTTGATACTTTTTGCCCACCAATTCACTACCCGGGAAGGTGCGCAGCACTTCGTAATCAAGTGGCTGGTGCTTTTCGTCCTGCAGGGTGCGCTCCAACGCTTCCTCAGCGATGATTAGCTTCTCACCCCCCACCAACACTTCGCAGTACATCATCTCTGGATTGACGGCCAACATCAGGTTAGCTGGCAACGTCCATGGTGTGGTCGTCCAGGCGAGGACATTGACATCATCACCTTCGATATCATCAACTACCTCACCGCTAATCAACTTCTTGACTCGCTTTTCGATTTCGTCACACGCCAATTCTGCCAGCTCTCGACTTTCGGCATGAGGATCCTCAATTTTCCACCAAACAACGTTATCACCCTTTAGCCAATCCGGCGTCTGGTTGCGATTAGCGATATTAACGACAAGGTCGTAATCACACAGCATATCCTTCGTCAGCTGTGTCCGTTGGCTAGCTCCGACTTCGATACCTTTCTCTCGCATTAAGTCAATAACCGCCAGCGGATCAAGATTCTTAGCAACGAGATGAGCATCAAAATCCGCAACTGTCGGTATCTTAGCGGTAGGATACTTCTCTGCGTTAACGCCAGCCGAATCGGCATTCTGAGTCTTGGTGAAGTGATTATAAAAAGCCTGCGCCATCTGTGAACGGACAACATTTGCATTGCACACAAACAAGATCTTTGAGCTTTTGTCTAACGTTATCTTGTGCCTCGTGTTACCACTAAGCAGCTTAAATTTCACATACACACTCGGATCAGTCACCGTCTGGTAGGCGTCATTATCCATAGTCACTTCGGCCTTGCTGACCGGGGTGGCAAACCTGGTGTCGTACATCAGCACCTTTTCACCTTCGTAGATCTTGCCAGCCTCATACAGCTGTTTAAACGCCCACCAGACGCTCTCCATAAAATCCTTGTCCATGGTGCGGTAGGCACCTTTGAAATCTACCCAACGACCGATGCGGTCGATCACGCCCTGCCACGTCTCGCTGTTGGCCACCATGCTTTCGCGCGCCTTGTTAATGTATTTTTCCAGACTGATAGTTGGCAAAGGATTACCGTCCTTATCCAGCGGTGCTGACTGGTCGCTATTCGTCACAATCTGCCGCCGATCCATAATATTCATCTGCTTTTCGACGAAATTCTCTGCCGGCAGCCCATGACAGTCCCAACCCCAGCGGCGCTCCACGCGCTTGCCTTTCATTGTCCAGTAGCGCGGCACCGCATCTTTAACGATTGAGCTCAGTAACGTACCATGATGCGGCACGCCAGTAATAAACGGCGGCCCGTCGTAAAAAACGTAGGCATTATCTGCCGACCGCTGCGCCACTGACTTTTCAAACGTCTGATCATCCTTCCAGCGTTGCACCCAGTCTTTTTCGTATTCTGCCGCGCGACGGCGTGTTCCGTGTTTGAATTTCATAATTTTCCTCCTTGCTTTTTATCGTCATATTCTATATAATGAAAGTATTCAATATTGAAAATCCCTCGCCGTGGTTTGTCCCTGCGGGGTCTTTTCATCTTTTTAGCCCCTTTCTGCGCTTAACTTTTTGCGAAATCTCCTGCATAAAGGTAATATGGCTACCGACCGCCTTTCTGAGCAAGCTTGAGGCGTACTTCCTATTCGGCGCGATAACGCGCATAAACTTATCCTTATCCTGCAATATTTTTACCAACGGCGTAAAATCTCCGTCGCCAGTAATAATAATTGCCTGCGAGTATTCCTTCTCTCGTCGCCAACACTCGACAATTAACTCAGCATCGACATTACCCTTGACCTCGCCAGCACCGTACACTACAACCGGCTTAAATACCAAAATATAACCGCTTTCTTGTAGTAATGAATATAAATCCTGATACTGCGACATATATCCGATAAAAATAAATGCTTTCTCTACCCGATACTTATCGCGCAAATACACGCGGAACTTGCGCCAATCCAGTAACCAACCATCACTCTGTACGCCTTTATAGACGTTTTGCGCATCAATAAATGCATAAATCATTTTAATCTCCTTAGTTTATCAACCTTACTTATTAACATTTTCCTCTAGCTCCTTCATCGCCTGCACTAGCTCCTCATGCACCACACCATTACTAGCAATGGCTCCGCGGATATCCTGATCATAGAAAATACTGATATTGGCAATTCCATTGCAAACGACACTGTTCCGTCAATCGGATCGCAAGCCCAAACATATTTTGAACCACGGCGCTGACTCGCCTCTTCGCCGTCAATATCGTGGGCTGGATATCGCTCAGTTACCCGCTTAATGACGAGATCATTAATCTCCTCATCAGCAACAGTCGCGATTGTATTGTTTGCTTTAAGATGAGTATCTGGCTTCTTGCCAAAATATTTTCGCATAATATCGCCCGCCCCCAGCGCCACGCTTTTCGCAAAATCTAGCCATTCTTGCTGCTGGTTAGTCATACTTCACCTCTGTTTGCAATGATTTCGTCATCAAACGTAGTTTGTAAACCTGCGGATCGGGTTTTCCGAAGAGAAAGTCATACGTATCATTACCGCCTACTTGCCGATAACTGTAACCCAGTTTTTCATATAGTTTTTTTGCTGGTTCATTTGAAATTTCAACGCCTAATCCAATCATAGAAAAACCTTGGCGGCGGGCTTCATTTTCTGCTGCTGTGATAAGCATAGTCGCCAAGCCCCGACGTCGATAATCCTCATCAATTTCCAGCGCATTGATTTGCGGTAAACCCGGAAAATCCTTTTCAATGATAGAGGTTTCATCGCCCCAATCATGCCGCAAGGTCACTCTGCCGACATAGCGTCCATCTGCCTCTACTGCCAACACTACTGCCTTTTTCTGTTTAATTAGATCGCGCAGTTCCGTCTCATAATCATCAGATATATACATCTCTTTTTTAAGACGATCGAATAAGCTACTGTCAGGCGATACCATCTCAATCATCGGCGTAGACTTCTTGGGTAAGCATTCACCGCTAGTATTTTTGACTAGTTCTTGCTCGCTAATGGACATTGATATAGTTTCCTTCCAAAATAAAATCACCCCTCTTGACCTCGAGAATCCGCGAAAGGCTGTTGGCGGACGGTACCATCTCGATTCCAAAAGAAGTGATTCTTTTAGCTCTTTCTTATGCTATTTACGCAAGCTCACGGCGGGGTCTAATCTCAGTTGATTCAAAATCATACCGATTTCTTCCCGCAGGCTTCGCAGTTGATAGCCGCTCATTTCGCCGCGCCGCCACAACAGCCAGCACACGCAAAAACGCCCTACTCACATTCTACTACATAAAATTAAAATACGCTATATCTAGCGTAAGCACACTAGATATAGCGTTATCTCGAGCCAAATCAACCTAAACTATTTTACTTCCAAACCGCCCAAAACGCACTCGCCGCGCAGATAGATTGTCTTTTTAGCGGAAGATTTGGATACGGTTTTATCCTCGCTGCCGCCCAAAATGCCGTGAATTTCGTTTTTAACGATCACGTCGTCAGGCATATTGATGTTGACGCCGCCGCAAAACGTAAAGATGTCGATGACTGCACCGTCCTTAATTTCCGCTTGGCGCAAATCCAAATCTACGCCGCCAAATATCGCCGTTACCGAACCGCCAGTATAATCGCCTTTCACCCGCGACTCTTCACCGTAAAAAATTGCAATTTTTTCACTACCGCTACCATCGGCAGCCGATTTTTTAGACCGCTTGCAGCAGCCTGAACCGACACTTACCGTCAAGCCGATGGCGATCAACATCACTGGCCAAAATATTTTCCAAATACTAACGTCAATTATGCCATATGCGTTCAAACCAATCGACACACCAGCAGCCATCAATAGCAAACCCCACGCTCGCGTTAACATCTTCCGGGAACTGATTATCGTCGTTAGTCCCGCCAAAATCAGACCAACCGCCCAAACAGTTCCCCAGAACACGTTCCAGCTATCAAACTTGATAATCTCGAGATTCCTCAGTAGCAGAACCCCGCCGAGCGCCGCAATAGTAACGCCAAAGAACGCTCTAACAAGAAAATTTTTCTTCATACCATCATTATGGCATATCAATCGCAGCTAGTAAATTATCGCTTCCGGCGCTTTTTCACGAGGACAATCACCCGCCAAACCGCCGCAATAGCTACGGCAATCACTCCAATAATAATCGCCCAAGCACCAGGTGTCGGCCAGAAAAATAATTCTATCGGTTCAACCTTTTTCGTCGTTAAATCAGCCGAATTTTTACTAACGCCCCATTCGCCGGCCTTTTTATTATAAGCAATTGAAAGCTCAGCGCGGTACTTGCCGCCCCAGAACGGCTGTAAATTACTCTCGTAGCGGAACTGGCGGACTTGCTCGGCAATTGCCGCATACTCGCCGCCGTTTTGATAAACAACGTTGCCCAACATATCTTTAACTACTAGCTTGACGTCAACGTCAGCCGAAACGTTGCCAGAATTTTTGATAGCAATGTTATATAACTGCTTGCCGTTATTATCGACGGCGAATTTATCAACTGTCACGTCGCGGTGAATATTACCAGGAATAGTAACCGCCATACGCACCGCTTGGCGCGTTTGCAGCTGGATACCGCCTTTCTTAGCAGCGGCTGGATCGGCTTTGCGCTGGATCACCAAACAGGCGTTATGCTCGCCGACGTCAGCCTTATTAGGCACGGTAACTGCGAAATCAACGTTCGTCGATGCGCCAGATGCCAAAGCCACCTCGCTTTTCGCTAATTTTACCCAATTGCCAGCATCTTTCTTTTCCTCGACTTGCTGCTTGCATGTCATATCGCCAGTCGCTGTGACTGTACCGTCGACGGCGTATACCTCGATATTCGCTTGTTCGGTCAAGCCATTAGTAATCGTCAATTGATCGGATTTACTAGCGCCGCGATTCAATTGATAAATAAAAATCGACTGCGTCCGCGGATTGTTCGGATCAGGATTCGCTGGACGGCTGCCAATTCCTGCTGCCAGAACCGACGACGGCCATAAAACACCTGCCGCAACCGCCATTACCGCTAGCTTGCGCCAGCATGAAACTATACCCCGTATTCTCCTCATTAAAATCATATGATTTATTATAGCAAGCCAAGACGCTCATGGCTATACCAATACCCCGCCGATCCTCCAAAAACTAGATAGTCCACGTAAATGAAAATCAGACGCCCGAAAGAGCGCCCAATTTTCATTGATATAACTGCGCCGGACCTTAAATAGCGGCCACAGTTTGAGTCATCGGCAAGGTATAAGTACCTGCTGCTTGTCCAGCTGGAATTGCCTGACTAAGACCAACGCCTGTCACGTAACCGCGCCAAACGTCGTCGGAACCAGCCGCCGCGCTAATCAGCGTTACTGGAGAAGTGCCGGAAAATGCTGCTTGCGAACCCAGCGTGATACCCGTGGAAGCACCAATCATCGATGTCAGCGTTCCGGCAGCTGGATTAACCGTCAACTGTCCAGTCGTGGCATTACCGTTGTACTGATATGTATTGCTACCGCTCGTCCACTTTCCCGTACCAGGAGTTGTAGCGTTCAATGTTAGCGTCCAGCCATTATTAGCGCCGCCAGGGTTATCGACAGCGATGCGCTTATCATTAGCACCAAATGTACCAGTCGTCGTCTGGGCAGAAGTCGACGCCGTAGTCGCATTCATGGCAAATGTTGGATTTGTCACTACGCTATCGCCGGTATCACGAATGTCGGTGCTGAGTACGCCGGCATTAATCGTCTGGCTCAATTCTGACGTCGCTGTAGTCGCCGCGTAAACCGCTGTACCCGCCAAACCGACTACGCCAGCTACACCGACTGCCAAAGCTACGTTTGCTATTAGTTTTTTCATATCGTATCCTTTCTTTTACATTATTTTCGTTACTTCGTTGTCCATTACAGTGCTACTATCTACCCTCCTTCGCACCTCCGAACATCCGCTAATTTCCTATGGTTCATGACTACCTCCTCGTCTGTTACGTATCAGCAGTATGAACGCAATAATAATCATTCCCAGCGCCGCCATCACTATAAACCACATATTTACGCCGGTATTAGCCAACTTTTTACCAGATTTTATATCTTTAATGACTGCCGAAACGCCTGGAGCTGCTGGTGATGATGGAATTACTGGTGGTATCGGCGGCAAGATTCTCGGCGGAATAGTAATTGCAAAAAGTGTCGCATGGTTAATATGCAGAGCTGATCCATAGGCCTGCGTCGAGGAAGTGATATCACCAAAATAAGTCTTACCATGTTCAAGTACGAGTGTCGTATCGCCAGGATGCATCTTTGACCATTTAGACAAATCAAGTATCCAAGCATTGCCATTAACCGTCAATTCCGGATCAACACCCAAAACAAACGTCCGGCCAGCCAGCTCAATTGCCAACCGATGAACTCCAGTCATCGGATTAATAACCGTGTGTACCGCATCATATACGCCGTAAATCACCGGATAACCATTATCCTTTATTACCGAATGATCGTATTTCGGCGCAAAGACGTCGCACTCCGCATCATTCACTTGACCCACTACCTTGCTGTAAGTTGTATGCGAGCAATCCAATTCGCGAATCACCTGTGAAAACGTCGAGTCTGCCGAGGTCATTGCCTGGGTAACCTCACTGTTAAAAATTACCCCAACTATTGTTGTTATAAATACAGCATTTGCCGCAACAATCCTCGTCTTATTATTCATCCCTATCATTGCGCTACCACCGTTACAGTTACTGGCAGCGTATACGTGCCTGGTTTCTGATATGCAGGAATCGTCTGTTTCAAGGAAATATCCTGCAATTTAAACAGGCAGGTCAAACCACTGCTGCTTGAGGCGGTCGCCAGCGTAATCGCGTTAGCCGACGCCGTGCCAGCTACAAACGCGCCGCCCGCACCATACGATAAGCCAGCCGTCGTACAGGCCTGTCCTAGTGGCGTCGAACCAGACGCCGTAAACACGCTTGACGATAAATCAACCGACAACTGTCCTCGATTGGCGTTACTATTATTAAAGTCATAGTTTGCCGTACCGCCAGCCTGCGTCCATTTAGCTGTCGAACCGCCAGTTGCCGCCAATGAAACACTCCAACCTGTCGTCGATAAGCTATTTGCCACCTCAAGCTGCTGTGAAGAATTATTAGACAACTTCGCAGTCTTAGTACTCGCCGTTTTACTGGTCATTGCTACTGAAAATACAGTCGTCGGGTTAGTTAATGTGGCATTAGTAGCGTCTGCAAATCGAATATCCAGCGAACCGTCAGCAGTCTTAAACTCCGGATAATGCGAATAAGTATCAATACTCGTCCCTGGCGCCGCCGTCGTATCAGCCGCCAAGCGAACACAATAATTCGTATTACGTTCCAAGCCATTATCAGTCAATGCTAAATCCCACAGGCCCGTCTCACCAGAATTAATATCACGATTGTTCGTGAAAGTCAGTTGCGTATCGCTACCTGGGCGGACTATTGATTGATAGCTGTGACCAACACTAGTTGGCGGCAAACCTGGATTATTAGCCATCGCCGTAATCGCTGTCCCATTGTTCGGACCAGCTGCCGAGTACGCCAAAGCCGAGTTATTGGTCACATCCCGCCAACCCGCTGCCACCGCCTGGCACGTCGCCGCAGTCTTTTTAGCGTACTGAGTACGGAGCTTCACGGCGTTAGCGGCAATGGTGGTGTTTTCTTTGGGAACGTAGACATAGGTAGGAACTCGAGAATTATTTGTTGAGTTATTGCCTAGCTGACCATTACTGTTATAGCCCCAGCAGTATATACCATAGCCAGAATCTACAGCACAAGTATTTGAAAACCCTGCCGACATTTGTTTAATAACCTTACCAGCAAGAACACCGTCAGTATTAACCGCAACAGGAACACTAGAACTAACACTAGAGTTGTTACCAAGTTCACCATTACTGTTAAATCCCCAGCAATACAGCTTATCGTCGGAAGCTATAACGCAACTGTGATCACCTCCCGCTGAGATCTGTTTAATCGTCTTCCCAGCTAATACTCCAGACATATTTACTGCAACGGGGACCCTAGAATTGGCAGTCGAGCCGTTGCCTAGCTGACCATTATTGTT
Source organism: Candidatus Saccharimonadota bacterium (assembly GCA_905371595.1). GTDB lineage: Bacteria > Patescibacteriota > Saccharimonadia > Saccharimonadales > Saccharimonadaceae > Saccharimonas. The sequence continues at coordinate 611 of CAJPLU010000024.1, read as the reverse complement.
GCCGCCCCAACAATACACTTTATTGTCCGATGCGACAACACAATTACTAGAGTATCCAACTGACATTTGTTTAATAATTTTACCTGCCAATAGGCCGGACATATTTACTGCGACGGGCACCTTAGACAATACCGAAGTCAAACTGCTACCAAGCCGGCCATTAACGTTAAGCCCCCAACAGTACATCTTGCTACTAATATCCAAAGCACATGTGTGAAAACCGCCAGTATTTACCTGTTTTATTGTTTTACCAGCCAGCACACCAGATGTATTAACCGCAACAGGAATATTAGAGTTAGTCAGCGAATCATTACCAAGTTGGCCATTACTATTACCACCCCAACAGTATGTTTTGTTGTCGGACGCGACAACACAATTAGTCGAAAACTCGACTGAGATCTGTTTAATCGTCTTCCCAGCTAATACGCCAGACATATTTACTGCGACAGGAACTCTAGAGCTAGTAGTCGAGCCGTTACCTAGCTGACCATTATTATTACTGCCCCAACAGTACGCTTTATCATCAGACGCAACGGCACACGTGTGATATTCCCCCACTGAGATCTGTTTAATCGTCTTCCCAGCTAATACGCCAGACATATTTACTGCGA
>CAJPLU010000023.1 GCA_905371595.1 Candidatus Saccharimonadota bacterium | reverse complement strand
GCGTCTTCAGACTCTTTGTCGCCTTCGAGAGCTTTGGTGGCTGAGCCCTTGATGATTGGCGTATTGTCGCCGTCGTAGCCGTTCTTGGTGAGCAGCTCGCGAACGTCCATCTCGACCAATTCGACCAGCTCTGGGTCGGCCAAGTCCATCTTGTTGAGGAAGACGATAATCTTCGGCACGCCAACCTGGTGAGCCAACAATACGTGCTCGCGGGTTTGCGGTAACGGGCCGTCGTTGGCAGCCACCACGAGAATAGCACCATCGATTTGAGCAGCGCCGGTGATCATGTTCTTGACGTAGTCGGCGTGGCCTGGCATATCGACATGCGCGTAGTGGCGATTCTCTGACTCGTATTCCTGGTGAGAGGTAGCGATAGTGATACCACGTGCCTTTTCCTCTGGTGCGTTATCGATGTCCGCGTAGTCGCGCGCTTTATTCACGTCGCTTGGGAGCCGCTTAGCCAAAACGTGGGTAATGGCGGCGGTCAAAGTCGTCTTACCGTGGTCGACGTGACCCATGGTACCGACGTTGATGTGAGGCTTTGAACGGTCAAAGTCTGCCATAGAAGTAGTTCTCCTAACGTTAGTATTATGTTATTCACGACGCGAGCAATTATCGAAAGTGCTGCCACCTCGACAAAACGCGTCGCGCGTTATTTCTTATTATAGTTGAAAGCTCTGCGGGTGTAAAGTGGCTACTGGCGTAAACGCTTATCAATATGCCGGCAAACGATAAACAGCCAAATAGCAGCCAGCAGTCCCAATATAGCTTCGATAATGACAAACCAAAAGCTTCGCAAGATGTAGCCCTGAGCTGCCAGAATTGCTGCAAAAATCGGAAAGCCGAATGACAACAGCCGCTCGCGCTGTGTCAAATAATTAAGGCTCGACGGTAAAGTCAGCATCATTAGCACCATAGCGACAATTATCCCGCGCGAAAAAACAAAATGCGCTGCGTGCATAGTGTCATTCGGACAAAGCGCTACGCCAATCATACATACAGACAAAGTAATCATCAGCCAAGCTGACAATTTGGCGGTGCGCGATTGCTGAAGCTTAGCATAGCTTCGGGTCATGCAAATACCGATAGCAGTAAGTATCAATCCTGAGGTAAAAACACCAGCATTAAAAGCTAAAGCCGATTGGCGGTTGGTACTAGTCTCGCCCAACCGGCTGAGACTCCAGCTCGTCCAGTGCGAATCATCAGACAGCACGATTGAGACCATCACGCCAGAAGTTAAAATCACTACGTATAGCGCGCAGAGTACCTGCAAGCGATTACGCCTGTAAAATTGAACAGCTAGCTGGTAGCTCATGTATCTATTATAGCAGCAAACGCGCCTTGGTGAGAGGCGCGTTTACGTATTTAGCGAAGTTCTCGCTAAAGCTAATTATCAAACTACTTGTTGCGTTTTTCGATAATCTCAGCAGCAACGTTTGGCGGGACTTCCTCATAGTGAGCTAGCTCCATCGTCGATGCAGCACGACCTTGGCTCATCGAGCGGATGTCTGATGTGTAGCCGAACATGTTGGCTAGCGGCACGATTGCTTTGATTAGTTTAGCGCCGCCCATTAGATCATCCATACTTTCGATACGGCCGCGGCGGCTGTTGAGGTCGCCGATGATGTCGCCCATGAACTCCTCGGGAGTAGTGACTTCTACTTTCATGACTGGCTCGAGCAAGACTGGATTGGCTTGTTTGATACCAGCGCGGGTCGCGATATGCGCCGCCAAGCTAAACGCCAGCTCGCTAGAGTCAACGTCGTGGTACGAGCCATCGTAGAGGGTTGCCTTGACATCCACCACTGGGTAGCCGGCAATAACGCCGCCGTCTAGAGTTTCGCGAATACCTTTTTGTACGGCCGGGCGATACTCTTGCGGCACCACGCCGCCTTTGATTTCGTCGATGAATTCAAAGCCTTTGCCTGGCTCGTTCGGCTCAAAGCGTACCCAAACATCGCCGTATTGGCCGCGGCCGCCGGACTGTTTGGCGTGCTTGCCTTGAACTTCGGCGGTACCTTTGATGGTTTCGCGGAAGGCAACCTGCGGTTCGCCGACATTAGCTTCAACATTGAACTCGCGCTTCATACGGTCAATTAGAATCTCCAGATGCAACTCGCCCATGCCCGACATAATCGTCTGCCCGGTCTCTTCATCGGTGTGAATGCGGAAGGTTGGGTCTTCCTCGGCGAGGCGCTGCAAAGCAATGCCCATCTTCTCTTGGTCGGCTTTGGTCTTTGGTTCGACAGCAATTGATACCGGCGGTTCTGGGAACTCGATAGATTCCAGAGCGATCGGGTGGCTCAACTCAGCCAAAGTATTACCGGTGAAAGTATTTTTCAGCCCGACCACTGCAGCGATATCGCCGGCGCCAACACTATCGATTTCTTCGCGCTTGTCGGCGTGCATCCGGACGATGCGGCCGATGCGCTCTTTTTCGCCAGTGGTGGTGTTAAGGACGTAGCTGCCAGCTTTCAGTACGCCAGAGTAGACGCGGATGAAGATTAACTTGCCGACGAACGGATCGGCAGCAATCTTGAAGGCCAGCGCAGCCATTGGTTCTTTGTCGCTTGGTTTGCGGCCGACTTCGTCGCCAGTTTTTGGATTTTTACCCCAAATTTCGTCGACGTCGAGCGGACTTGGCAAGTAATCTGCCATCAAATCAAGCAGTTTTTCGACAATCACGCCGCGGCCGTCGCCGCCAGTTACCAAATAGAAGTCGCCAGCTAGTACGCGTTTGCGCAGCGCACTCTTGAGTTCGTCGATGGTAATTGCTTCCTCGCCCTCGTCGAAGAACTTCATCATCAGGCCGTCGTCGGCTTCAACAGCGTTCTCGACCAACAAGCTGCGCGCATGCTTGGCTTTTTCGAGCATGTCAGCCGGAATCTCGCCGACTTTCAGCTCGTGGTCAGTGTAATTATCGTAAGTATAAGCCTTCATATCGATCAGATCGACCACGCCGCAAATATCCTTTTCAAAACCAATTGGCAAGTGGATCGGGAACGCTTGCTTGCTGAGGCGGTTGTGAATTGATTCGACAGATTTGTAGAAGTCGCCGCCAGTCTGGTTGATTTTGTTGATGAAGCAGATGCGCGGTACGTTGTATTTGTTGGCCTGTCGCCAGACAGTTTCGCTTTGCGCCTCGACGCCCATTTTGCCGTCGAAGACAGTAACAGCGCCGTCGAGCACTCGCAGCGAACGCTCCACCTCGGCTGTAAAGTCGATGTGCCCTGGCGTATCGATAATATTAATCTTGTGGCCTTTCCAGAAGCAAGTCACCGCCGCCGAGGTAATAGTGATGCCCCGCTCTTTTTCCTGCGCCATCCAGTCGGTGGTGGCACCGCCGTCATCACCCTTGACGGTACCGATTTTGTGCGTCAAGCCAGTACGGTACAAAATACCCTCAGTGGTGGTTGTTTTACCGGCGTCGATATGGGCAATAATGCCGATATTTCTAAAGTTTTGTAATGGAACGGTTGCTGCCATTGTTTTTCCTCTATTAAGTTGATTTGTCGAGATTCTTGGTTATTTTTTGGCACCAAAAAACTACTCTTAACGACAATTATATCAGATAATTTACAAAAATGATAGCTAAGTTTAACTTTCGTAAAACCGCTCCTATGTATAGCGTAGGAGCGGTTCTATGTTTGCATGAAAAGAAACGATTAGCTGCGAGCAAAATGAGCAAAAGCGCGGTTGGCTTCGGCCATTTTGTGAGTGTCTTCTTTCTTCTTGAAGGCAATACCAGTTTCGTTGCAGGCGTCGACGATTTCTGTCGCTAAGCGCTTGCTGTACGGCATACCGCTTTTACTGCGAGCGGCCTGCACTAACCAAGTAAAGGCAAAGTGCTGCTGGCGATGGCCTTGAATTGGAAACGGAATTTGGTAGTTAGCACCGCCAACGCGGCGAGACTTAACCTCGAAAGCCGGGCTAATATTGTTAATTGCCTTTTCGAAAACCTCTAGCGGCTCTTCGCTCTTGAGAGTTTTGGCAGCTTGCGCTAGAGCGTCATAGACAGCCCGCTCGGCTGCTAATTTCTTGCCGTTGAGCATTGACTTGTTGATGAGGCGCTGCACCAAAATCGACTGGTATTTGCGATCTGGCTGCAATTGGCGCTGGAGCTTTTTGGTAACTTTGCGAGGCATGATTACTTATCCTCCTTCTTGGTGCCGTATTTACTACGGCCTTGTTTGCGTTTGGATACGCCTTGCAAGTCAAGCGCACCGCGAACGACATGATAGCGCACACCTGGCAAGTCTGGTACGCGGCCGCCGCGAACTAGCACCACGGCGTGTTCTTGCAAGTTGTGGCCTTCGCCGCCGATATAAGCCCAAACCTCGTGGCCGTTAGTCAGGCGGACGCGGGCGACTTTGCGCAGCGCCGAGTTCGGCTTCTTTGGCGTTTTGGTGGTAACTTTGACGCAAACGCCACGTTTGAGCGGCGCGTTCTGGTTGTAATAGCGCACCTTGAGGGCATTGTGGATACGGCCTAGCGCCGGCGACTTCGACTTTTTGCTAGCCGTCTGGCGAGGTTTGCGTACCAGCTGATTGATAGTTGGCATTCAACTTCTCCTAATTACGATGATAATAAACGAGCTTGCTAAAGGCTCATGGCGCAAGCGGCAATGCAGCAAACATCCGCCTGCATCTCGAGAGCCACGGCTTTATCACACCGATAACCCCGCTTCACCCGAGAGAAACTCTATATTCTATTATAGCAAAAAACCTATTAAAAAGCAAGGTTTGCTCGTCTTCTGGACGACGGAGTCAGGAATGAACTCAACTGGTGATGTTTGGATAAAAGTTCGCTTTCGTCGTTTCCGACTCATCAGCATAGATACGCATCTATGGAGCGAACATGACAAGCAGAGACTTTGACAGAGGTTCGCTGGAGACTGGTATCGCTACAGCATCTTGGCGATATTGATCACCAAGTAGGCTACTGCTGCGACAGCAATGAGACTCAATGCTATGACGTTGTACAACGTATGCAACGTCGTAGCTGCCGCTGTAGCGACAACCTGGCTACGGTATTTGCGATAGTACCACAAATACACCAGCAAAAAACCGAAGCCAGTCGCGGACAGGGCGACCCCTGCCGCCAGGCTGTACCAGATGTTTGTGATGTGCAGGAGTCCAAAGCACACACTAGCGCGTGCTCGTTCGCGCCAGCTCCACTTTTCGCTCCCGGAGCGAAAAGCTTGCTCCTCTAGTAGCGCGAAGAGCAATAGCATGTTGTATGCCTCGCATCTGGTAGCTTTAGCATTGTGAAGAGATCTCTGCGATGACGTGTAGTTCGTGAAGTCTCCTATGAGGAAAACTCCCGCTGCACCAACAAACCAGGCAGCCCCTGTTGCCCATCTCGCGGGGAGGAACGTCTCAAAGATACTAGTCAGCAGCTCGACTACGGAGCTATCAAGCCCCGGAATCATCAGTAGCACTTTTATCGTGGCGATTGTCACGATAATCAATACTGTTGCGATAGCGGTGAGCCATCGCTGATCAAAGTATCTGGCATCTCCGATTGCGCGGGCCAGATTAGGCCAAACAAAAGTTGGCCTAGTGTCTCGGGGCATAGCTCTTCTGAAGAGCCATGCCATGACCCCCTTTCGGGGTCGATGCACTATCATAAGTTCCGAGTGCACGAAATGGACACCTCTTTCAAAGGTTGGTCGGCTTGTCAAAGTGCGCTTTCATACAAGAATCTACTCCCTGTCAATGAAAGCTGATATATATATCACATATGAATGTGTAAGTCAATGTATCAGGCAATTTTATTGAATTTTATGCAAAAAAGCGCAAAAATAACGACAAACAAGCATTTTCGCCTGTTTGCGATGTTTGCAGCTGCGGATAAACTTAGCTCTATATTTACAACTAGGAATTGAAACAAATGATAGCAAGAGTTATTTGTCGTCGTTGCTTGATTTCTTGTCGTTTCGGATAAACCATCGAATCAAAGCGATAGCGGCTACTACGGTTGCAATTATTACTATATACGGTATAGATACAGTGATATAGGTTATGATGATTTCTTTACTCATAGCTATATTGTTTAATTAAGATCGTCTACATGTCAATACTTTCGCCGTATTTTTTGTACTAAACTTGAATCGCTATCGCATTAAAAACGCAAGCAATATAGTATAATGAACGTATGAATCCGCTAAATGACAATGATATCCAATACGCTGGCCACCCTGAACAGGCACCGCGGCCTGATCCGTTAGTGCCAGAACCGCAGCGCCGGCCGCCGCGCGACCCATTCCGTAAATTCCGCCTGATTATGATTGGCGCTGGTGTTGCCGCCGTTTTAGTGATTGTTGTTGCGATCGTGGTAATGACGCTCGCTCGCTCGTCAACAGTCAAAACAGATGAAAAGAAAAAAACTGACGAGACCAAGGTAGCTCACTTGACCGCTTCCGAAACTATCAAGCATGTCAACGTTTATTTCAAAGGCAAGGAAAAAGCCAAATCGTCAATCACCACTCCGGTGAAAGTTAAAGGAAGGAGGTTCTATACCGTGGTGCCCGACCTTGATCAAGTTCAGAGTTTGGCCGGTTACGTTCCTAAGGATAAATCAACTTCGCAGCGCGAATCAATCGAGAAAAATATGGACTACGATGGTTTTACCCGCAAGGTCTTCTCGGAGGGCAACAGAGCAAATTATTTAGCTGATTTCACGCGCGACGATGTCACTTGCCAGCTGAGTACCGATATTTCGCAGCGTGACAAGCTCGGCGATTGGATGGAGATTCGCTGTCTTGACACTAAAGTCTACGCTGAATACGCTGAAGCGCAGCAGCCGGTCGTTTCGGTCTATACCCCGGCCGTGAGCGCTGCTGGACAGTACGGTTTCATCGGTAAGCCAGCTCCGTTCAAGGGCGCGCTAAAAGGTTATCAGCTGCTAGAAATTCCAGTCAGCACAGTGTTGTATCAGCGAATGACTGCGCCTGACAATCTAGGATTATTCTATCAGACGCCAGACGGCTTGTGGCATTATTTCCAAGATCGCAATCGCAACATACTGGTCGCCTGCACTCTTTACAATAACCGCGAATTACGGATGGCTTACGCTGACCAAAAGTGCCAGCCGATTGGTGGCAGTACTAAAGATACGGTGACGTATTCTGGCAAACGAGATTAGGTCTCGCCTTATTCTGGCTGTTGGAATATGCAAAGATACAGCGCGCCAAAAAATTAGCTGCAAAAATAATTACCGCTCGTCTATATGAGCGGTAATTATTCTAACTTAGGCGTTTTTGCCTACGACTCAGCATCGACATCTGGCGTGATGTCGTCGGTCTCCTCGTCAACGCTTTCAGCGTACTCGTCGGCTGGCGAATCGTCCTCGCCAGTGTCGAGCGAACGGACGCCAGTACCCACCGGAATCTTGCGGCCAATGATGACGTTTTCCTTCAGGCCGTGCAAGTGGTCGGCGCGGCCGCTGGTGGCAGCACTGATTAACACGCGGGTAGTATCCTGGAAGGACGCGGCACTCAGCCACGAATCGCTCCAGATGCTCACCTTGGTAATGCCCAAGAGCATTTGCGCGTATTGCGCTGGCTCTTTGCCATTAGCGACCAATGCTTTATTCTCGGCAACGACGCGCGCTTTCGAAACGATATCGCCCATAACAAAGTCGCTGTCGCCTGGATCTTCGATCTGAACGCGGCTAAACATCTGGCGAACGATAATCTCGAGGTGCTTGTCAGCTACGTCTTGGCCTTGCGCGGCGTAGATGCGCAACACTTCGTTGATGATATAGCGTTGAGTTGCCTCGGTGCCCTTCAAGCGCATTAGGTCGTGCAAGTTGAGCGAGCCGATCGTCAAGCGGTCGCCTGCTTCGACATGATCGTTGGCTGACACTACTAGCTGCGCAGTGCCCGGAATCTCGTAGCGGACTGGAGCAGCGGCGTTAGCGGCAATGACGATAGTGTCTTCGGCAGCTTCGACAACGCCGTCGAATGGCGCTACTAGCGAACGGCTATTATCGAGACCTTCGGCAAGGATATCGCCAGCCTTGACGCTAGAGCCGTCTTGCAATAGCGGTTTGCGGCCTTCAAGCGGCAAGCGTTCAACGCGACCAGCCTCTGGCGTGACTTGAACTATGTACTTCTTGCCGTCTTCCCAGACATCGACAGTACCAGCCATCTCAGTGATGTAAGCTTGACCCTTCGGATTGCGCGCTTCGAAGAGCTCCTCGACGCGCGGCAGACCTTGGGTAATGTCGCTACCGGCCACGCCAGAGTTGTGGAAGGTACGGAGCGTTAGCTGAGTACCTGGCTCGCCGACCGACTGAGCAGCGATAACACCAACTGGTTGAGCAGCGCCAACTAGCTCGTTAGTTGCCATGTCAATACCGTAGCTGCGGCGCGGAATACCCTCGAGATTGTTGGTCGAGAGAATCGACTGAATTTTGACCTCGTTGATATTAGTGTCGGCTTCGATTTTGTTGGCGATTTCGCGGGTAATCAACTCGTTAGCGCCGATATAACCTGGCACAGCATCACGCGTATAGCGTCCGTACAAGCGATTACCGAAGCTGATCATCGTTTCTTCAGTTTCTGAACGATAAATCATGTAGCCCTCGTCGTCACCCTCTTCGTCCTCAACAGTGAAGACATCTTGCGAGACATCGACCAAGCGGCGCGTTAGGTAGCCTGAGTCGGCTGTCTTTAGCGCGGTATCGATCAAACCTTTACGTGAACCGCGGGTAGCGACGAACGATTCCAAGCTCGACAAGCCGCGGGTGTAGTACGAGCGAATTGGCAGCTCGATTTCGCGGTTGGCGGCGTCGACCTGAATACCAATCATGGCGCTAGCTAGCTTGACGTTGCTAATATCACCGCGGGCACCCGAGTTAACCATGATCGAAATACTAGTGTCGATGTGGTGCAAGTTATCTTGGAGCAATTTAGTAACTTGATTGTCAACCTTGCGCCAAGCTGCTACCGTCAAATTGTAACGCTCGTCGTCAGTAATCAAACCCTGGTCGTATTGGTCGGCAATCAACGCGGCATGCTTGTCGCCTTCCTGGATTATCTCCTCGGTTTGATCGAGGTGGACATAGTCGTCCTTACCAGTCGATACTGCGGCCACGGTGGCGAAGCGGAATGCCAAGCCCTTCATGCGGTCGGCCGTCTTGGCGGTTTCTTCGGCGCCGTAGCGATCAAAGATTTGCGCCAGAACTTTCTTCAGCTCTTTCTTGGTCTGGACGTTATTGTTGTAAGGAAAATCGTCCGGCAAGATTTCGTTAAAGAAGACGCGGCCCAGCGTGGTGTTGTGAATCTCGCCCTTGGCGCGAACCCGAATTGGGCTTTGCAAGTGAAGCCGGCCCATATCGTAAGCTAGCTCGGCGTCGCGGCTGTTAGCAAAGACAGCGCGATGCTCGGTCTGAACGCTCGGCTTTTCGTAGGTCAGGTAGTAGTTGCCGAGCACGATATCCTGGCTGATACTAAGCACTGGACTACCATCGGCTGGCTTAAGCAAATTGTTAACAGCGCTCATCAGCTCGCGAGCTTCAGCCTGAGCGTCATCGGACAACGGCAAGTGAACAGCCATCTGGTCGCCGTCAAAGTCGGCGTTGAAGCCGGCACAGACTAGCGGGTGCAGCTGAATCGCCTTGCCCTCGACTAATTTCGGCTGGAAAGCTTGGATACTCAAACGGTGCAGGCTCGGTGCGCGATTAAGCAAGACGTACTTGCCCTTGATGACCTCGTCGAGTGCGTCCCAAACCACTGCTTCGCTCGACTCAATCAGACGAGTAGCGCTGCGGATATTATGCGCGTAATCATGCTCAATCAACCAGCTGATGACAAATGGTTTAAACAACTCGATCGCCATTTGCTTTGGCAAGCCGCACTGATTGATCTTAAGCTTCGGACCAACGACAATCACTGAACGGCCAGAGTAATCGACGCGCTTACCGAGCAGGTTCTGGCGGAAGCGTCCTTGTTTGCCCTTAAGCATATCGCTGAGACTCTTCAAGCGTCGGCGGTTGCCAGTGGCATTGACAGCCCGGCCGCCGCGCGCTGATGAATTATCAATCAAGCTATCGACAGCTTCTTGCAGCATGCGCTTTTCGTTGCGCTGAATCACTTCTGGCGCGTTCAATTCGATCAGCTTCTTGAGACGATTGTTACGGTTAATGACGCGGCGATAAAGATCGTTTAAGTCGCTCGTCGCGAAACGGCCGCCTGCCAGCGACACCATCGGCCGCAGGTCTGGCGGAATCACTGGTAGAACCGTCATGCACAGGCTTGACGGCTTGATGCCAGCTGCTTGCATGCCTTCTAGAACCTTAAGTCTTTTTAGTAGCTTTTTCTCGCGCTGGCCCCTGGCGTCCTCGGATTCTTGTTGCAGATCAGCGATTAGCTTGTCGAGGTCAATCTCGTCGAGCATTGCCTTGAGCGCGGTGCCGCCCATGGCTATCTCGATTAATTCTTCATAAGCTTCCGGCAAGTTGCGATAATCAGTTTCGCTCATCAGCGCGTGCTTTTGCAAGCTTTCCAGCTGCGATTTCTTGGTGGTAAATTGATTTTCTAGCTCTTCGAGCTCTTTGCTCTGTTTTTCGGCTAAAGCCTTGACGTCAGCGCCGTCGGCGCCAGCTTCGCGTTCGTAGCGAATTTTGATAGCGGCGCGAGCAGCTTCAGTCTCGGCTTCGAGATCGGCTAGTAATTGGTCGCGTTTCTCTTCGTCAACCTTCAGAATTACGTACGTAGCAAAGTAAGCAATCCGCTCGAGATTACGTACCGTGATACCCAGCAGCAAGCTCATAGCGCTCGGCGTACCGCGCATAAACCAGATGTGTGCCACTGGTGCGGCCAGCTGAATGTGGCCCATGCGCTCGCGGCGGACAATCGATTTGGTGACTAGTTCGCCGTTTTTATCGACGGCGGCTTCGCGCGAACGTACGCCCTTGAGCTTGGAATCATGCGGATTGATATCCTTGACCGGGCCAAAGATTCGCTCGCAGAACAAGCCGTCGCGCTCTGGCTTTTGGGTGCGATAGTTAATCGTTTCCGGCTTGGTAACTTCGCCGTGGCTCCACTTTAGGATATCTTCCGGGCTGGCAACCACCAAGCGCACTGCGTCAAAATCTGCGATACCAGATGTCGAGACTACTCGTGCCATCTTACGCCTCCTCCTCTTCATTATCGTTTGTATCGTCGTAATTATCGTAATCGCCTTCCTCTTCCGAGATTTGGCCGTCATCGTCAATATCGCGCACGCTCATGCCGTCGTCGATATTGCCGATATCGTCAGATTCGTCAAGGTAAGTTTCTTCGTCATCGTCGTCGGAATTATCACTGCCATTGTTATCGTCGCTCGCTGGCACAGTTTTGTCGGCCGGGCCGCTAGTAGCGATGAGATTTTCGGCATCGATATTATTGGTGTGTTCGTCAACCAGATCGACGCGCAACCCTAAACCTTGCAGTTCCTTCACCAAAACATTAAAGCTTTCTGGCAGCTTCGGGCCGGTGATGACGTCATGCTTGATAATTGACTCGTAAGCTTTAGCACGGCCGTAAACATCGTCGGACTTGATAGTCAGCATTTCCTGCAAAGTAGTTGCCGCACCGTAAGCTTCTAGCGCCCAAACCTCCATCTCACCGAAGCGCTGGCCGCCGTTTTGCGCCTTGCCGCCGAGCGGCTGCTGGGTAACCATAGTGTACGGGCCAGTCGAGCGGGCGTGAATCTTGTCGCTGACCATGTGGTGCAGCTTAATCATGTGCATGACGCCGACGGTAGTGCTCTCTTCAAACGCTTCGCCGCTGCGGCCGTCGAAGAGCTGGCTCTTACCATCTTTGGCGAAGCCAGCTTTCTCGAGCTGTTCCTCAATCGTTTCATTGCTGACACCATTAAATGGCGGCGTAGCGACTTTGTAGCCGAGAGCGCGGGCAGCCATGCCGAGATGCGTCTCGAACAGCTGGCCCAAGTTCATGCGGCTCGGCACGCCTAGCGGGTTAAGCACTACATCTACCGGCGTACCGTCGGCTAAATATGGCATATCCTCGACTGGTAAAATACGCGCTACCACGCCCTTGTTGCCGTGGCGTCCCGCCATCTTGTCGCCGACACTAATTTTGCGTAGTTGTGCGACGTAAATCTGGATCTGCATTAGCACGCCAGCCTTTAATTCGTGGCCGTTTTCGCGGCTGAAAATCTTGACGCCAACAACTTTGCCGCCGCCAGCATTATTCATACGCTGCGAAGTATCGCGTACATCCTTGGCTTTTTCGCCGAAGATAGCCCGTAGTAAGCGCTCCTCGCTCGAAAGTTCTTGCTCGCCCTTTGGCGTAATCTTACCAACCAAGACATCGCCAGCGCGCACTTCAGAGCCAACCTGTACGATACCGTCCTCATCGAGGTGGCGCAAACTGTCTTCCGACACATTCGGGATATCGCGAGTAACAATCTCTGGACCGAGCTTAGTTTCGCGAACTTCAACCGAGTAATCCTTGATATTGACCGAGGTCAGCGTATCGTCTTCGACCAAGCGGCGGCTAATGACGATAGCGTCCTCCATATTGTAGCCGCCCCACGGCATGAAGGCTACCAGCAAATCTTTGCCGAGCGCCAATTCGCCGTCAGCGATTGACATACCTTCGATCAAGATATCACCCTTAGTAACTTGCTCGCCGCGCTGGACTCGAACCTTTTGGTTGACACAGCGATCATCGTTGCTCTTGGTGAAATGAATCAAGTCGTATTTTTTAACGCCGTCAGCGTATTTGACTTCAATGCTATCGCCATCAGCACGGATAACTTCGCCATCAGCTTCAGCAACAACCAGTTGGCTGGAATCGCGAGCAATATTAGCCTCGATGCCAGTGCCGACAGTTGGCGACTGCGGCTGCAATAGCGGCACTGCCTGGCGTTGCATGTTCGAGCCAGTCAAAGCGCGGTCGACGCGGTTTTTCTCGATGAATGGCACCAGGCTAGCGGTCGAGCCGAGGATTTGTTTGTGCGAAGCGTCAATCAACGTCACTTCCGAAGCATCGACGCGAGCTGGTTGCAAGAACTTGCGGGCCGAAACACGCGGGCTTTTCAGGTTGTTATTCTCGTCGAGCTTGACGCCAGCGTCGGCAATCACTTCGTTAACTTCTTGGGAAGCATCGAGATAAACAACTTCGTCGGTAACATGGCCGCCAACAACCTTGAGGTATGGTGTCTCGATGAAGCCATATTCGTTAATCCGCGCGTAAGTCGCCAGGTTCAACACCAAACCGATATTAGCGCCCTCTGGCGTCTCGACCGAGCAGATTCGTCCGTAATGTGTCGGGTGGGCATCGCGCACCTCGAAGCCGGCACGCTCGCGGCTCAAGCCGCCTGGCCCCATTGAGCTCAATCGACGCTTGTGGCTAA
>CAJPLU010000022.1 GCA_905371595.1 Candidatus Saccharimonadota bacterium | reverse complement strand
AGTACACCTAAAATTGATAGCTCTAACATCTAACTTATGCTTATAGTAATTTGGAATGTTATTTAGAGATCTGGTCTTTGTGATGTATTATAACCTTATCGCATGAGTAAGCGAGACTCTGCTAAAGCTAATCGATAAACGACAAGGACTAACCCTACCTATCTGTATTTTATTCAGTAATCAACAGGTTTAGAACAAATATAGAACATTTTAATGATTCGCTCAGAGGACTCAAATGCAAAAGCTTTGGATTTTTGTGGATATAAGTCTTTACGATAAATAATCTAATAAACTCGAAAAAACTAGCATAAAGATGGCAAAATACAAACAAATACGCACACAAAGACAAAATCTCATACATACATACATAAAAGGCGGGGTAAATATAAAATAGCTAAAAGTTGTAAAACAATAAATCTTCGAGATTAATCAAAAACAGTAGTAAAAGGGATGCAATTCTCATTCATGTTTTACACATAGACTTAACGTCGCACAATGTCTGTTTTACGTCTTATAATCTATGTTGTCAGGATGATTAATCATACGTTAGCGAATAACGGTTTTACTTTGATATAAGCCGCAGCTTATTAATCTTGGTCTAAAATGGGGAGCCTTAACCACGCTACTAGAGTCATCTTTTACTTTTACTTTTACTTTTACTTTTACTTTTTATTCGCTATATAAAAAATACCGCCAACCAGCAGTTCTATAGATATAAGTCCATACACTCGAAACAAACTCGAAATTTAAATTGTAGTAATTAGCACATGTTTATAGACCTAAGTTATCCACAGAAAAAATCTCAGCGCCATGAGAATAAATTTGCATTTTTTCAAAAATATTGTCCCCTACTACTTTTCCCGCCTCGCCTGCTTTATTTGACTTTTTGCATTTTCAATATTTTAATATAGTTTTTTCACCTAGCCTATTTAGCTGTTTAATAGAACAAAAGTAGAACATAGCCCACCAGTGTAGGGGTAGCCTTCTATCTAAAGCCTCTTTCTCATTTATAAAAAGCACGCCTACTCACCCGCACATCAATATACTCTGCAGCTACGCCTCTGTTCGTTAAATAGCGGATGGCACGCACCGCGTCTTCGACTTGGCCAGCCACTGGGTGGTCAACTGTCATTTTAATCGAATACCCCACCCCGTCAAGGCTGACTAGCACCTGGCGAGTAGTACTAGCTGGCAAAATCATTTTATTAACAGTAAAATTGTTTTCTTTGAAATATCCCACAACCTTGCCGATAAACTGCAGGAAACGGCCGCTAATTACTGAATTGCCAACGCTTACACGAATTCCAGTTTGATCCTCGACGGCGATAACTGACGCACCGAGGATATTACGTTCAAATACGACACCTGTGCTATCAACATAAGCTTTCATATTACCAGATTGCCAATAAACCACTGGCGAGCGCAAATTAACCGAAAAATCGGCCGACCAGAACGCACCCTTGGCCGGTGGCGACACGCTAGACACCTCTGGGTATCTACTTTGAATGGCTCGGCTAAGATTATTAGCATTGATATTTACAGCCAGCCGCTCGAGGGGATTAGCAGAGAGATAATCTTGAATTGCTGCTGCATAATCGCGGGCGGCAGTTTGTACTTCTAAATCGTTACTAGTGCCGACAATTTGCACTTTCGGCTCGACAATAACCTGAGTAAGCAGCCACCCCAAACCAGCAATTAGCACTAATGCGCTAATCAACGCTAAGCGGATAGAGCGACGTTTGCGCTTCAGATTGTGCGCCTGTACGCGCGGCGATTGCAAGCTAGCCGATTGCTCATTAGGACTAGGCACCGAGGAAATGAGGCTGCCAGTCAAGGTACGATTACGCCGAAATAGTGTTCCCGCACTAGGCGAGTTATCATAAACCACAGCACGGCGCCGCACAGGCTGTGCGGCGCGGCGTGATTTAGATTTTTTCGATCTCATACCAAACATGCTTGTGGTATTAATTATATCATTTTGCAGCGCTATCAGGGTTTGTTCGGCGGCTATTAGCAGCATCTAGAATCATATCAGCCATATCTTTAGCAGCACCAGGGTGCGCAAACGACAGAAAAGCCTGCCCCATTTGTCGTGCTTCTGCGGGATCGTCAATAACGTTTTTTATCTCGTCGACGAGCAGCTGCGGCGTTTTTTCCATTTGCATTTCATCGATAACTTTGACAGCGCCTTTATCTTCATACACCTTAGCATTTTTAATTTGATGACCGCCGGTCAAGAAGCCGTTCGGCACCAGAATCGTTGGCTTGGCTAGCGCTGCCAGCTCGAGAATTGTAGTCGCACCAGCTCGTGCTACCACAACATCAGCCGCACCAAGCATATCAATCATACCGTCGCTAACGAAATCGTAAACTTTAACTTGATCTGTATCCTCTGGCAATCGCCGCCGAATCTCGGCATACTGGCCAGTACCAGTTATTAAAATTACGCTAGTGAACTGTGTAAGTTCGCTAATAGTATCTGCCACAGCATTATTCAACCGTTCCGCGCCCAAACCGCCACCAGTAACCAGCACTAACGGCCTGTTACTTGGAAATCCTAGTTTTTCCTTAACTACACGGCGCTGCTGCTCGCTGTACGGTTTGAATCCTTCGCGGATCGGTACGCCGACGTAACGGCTAATCGCCTTGGGGTACGGATAATACTCTAGCGGAGCGCCAGTGCCAATGCGACCAGCCCAACGTGCCAATACGCGATTAGTTAACCCTGGATGAGCGTCTGAGTCGTGAATTACCAGCGGAATGCGCAGTACATGCGCCGCCAAGCCGACCGGCATGCAAACGTAGCCTCCTTTCGTGAATATCACGTCTGGACGCCAGGCGATTAGTTTCACTAGGCTCTGAACAAAACCCACGCACACCTTTAGTGCATCAACAAAATTTGGCCACACAATCGTCCGTAAGCGTAACAGCTGACGCACAACGCTAAGATTATGATAGCGGCGTAATTTACCGCTAGCAATGACATCTACGCGCACCGAGCTATCAAAGCTAGCCATAACATTGCGCGCTTGCTTGCTAAATTTGCGGTCAACCCAAAACCGCAGTTCTGCATCTGGCTGTTGTTTTTTAACTTCTCGCAACACGGCGACGACTGGAGTAACGTGACCCCCCGAGCCGCCGCCTACGGCTAATATCCGCATCTTGGCCTCCTATATCTATTGGTTTATGCGCAGTATATCGCGATAACTGGAAAACAATCCCCAAAGCCGCGCCCGAAAACAGCATACTACTGCCGCCGGCACTCAAGAACGGCAGCGTTATACCTGTTAACGGCGCTAAATGAATCATTGATGCAATATTCATGAAGAAGTGCGCAAATAACCAGCCAAAAATACCCGCCACTACCAATCGCCTGGTCATATCTGGCGAGTATTCAGCAACTCGCAAAACCCGCAGCAACAAAGCTGCAAACAACACTACTACCAATACCGTCCCGGCAAAACCAAAAATCTCGCCAATTACAGCAAAAATCGAATCGTTAATTGCCTCTGGCAAGTAGCCTGTCGATTGAATACTCTTGCCGATACCGCGGCCAGTTAACCCGCCTGTCCCCAACGCAATCATTGCGTTTTTGATATGATAATCGTTATCGTCTTGCGAAGCTGATTTACTCGCTCCGAAAAACGTCGTAATCCGTTCCAACCGGTGCGGCGCCGTTACTGCCGTGAGCCCCAAAAACAGCAAGCCCACTAGTGCAATTTGCATCAGAGTTTTCATTCTTATCGTACTCACCATAAATATCGACGCCGCAGCCGCCGCTATCGCCACCCCCGAGCCCATATCTTTTTGCAACACTACGACAATAAATAACAAAAAGCCGACCAGCGCCGCTGCTGGGTAGACTGTTTCTTTCAAGTCGTTTATCTTACCCTCTTGGTAGCGTTTACCTAAAAACACCGCCATATACAAAGTCATCGCTAATTTTAGCATCTCGGACGGCTGAAAATTAACTGGTCCCAAGTGAAACCAGCGATAAGCGCCTAGCGTGTTCTGCGCTATTGCATCAATATGCAGAATATTTCCAATCAAAAAAAGCAAAAACGATAAGCCAATTCCAATCATCATTAACTGAAAAATATACTTCTTGAGATAATCAAACGGTACTAATATCAACAGTACAAAACCACTAACTGCCAGGCTAATACCCATAAGCTGTTTGAAAAAGAAATACGTGCTAGAATAATCGCTGCCATAAGCACTATTCTGCAAATTAGCATACTGCGGCCCGACCGAATAAACAATTATCATTCCTACCAGCATTAACAACGCCGCACATAGCACCAACCAATAATCAGGCCGGTGTTTACGCTGGATTTTGCCATCGGTAAATTGTACGTACCTGTCGCGATGCCGAGCGCCAATCACGGAGCGATGTGCCCCCCGGTCATCGCCATTGCTATACCCATAAACGCCGCCACGCCAGCAATCACCCAAAAACGCATCGTCACTTTAGCCTCTGGCCAGCCTGATGCCTCCAGATGATGATGAATCGGCGCCGACAGGAATATCTTGCGGTGGAATAATTTCTTGCTGGTCATCTGCAACAAGCTCGACCCAGCCTCGACCACGAACAATATGCCGATAATCGGCAGCAAAAACAGCGTGTTGGTCATCATCGCTACTACACCCAAGCTCGTCCCAAAAGCAAAGCTGCCAACGTCGCCCATAAAGAACCGTGCTGGAAAGATGTTGAACCACAAATAACTCAGCAAAGCGCCAACCACCGTGAAGCAGAACGCCGCTAACTTCAAGTGGCCTTGCAGTAGCGCAATCACACCAAATGCTGAAAACGACATTACCAGCAAACCGCCCGCCAAGCCGTCCAGGCCGTCGCTTATATTGACCGCGTTACCCGTCGCTACCACCGCAAACACAAACAATCCGACAATCCACGCGCCCATTTGCCAATCGCCAACGTATGGGATATGCACCGACGAGTAGCTGAGCTTACAGAAGAAAAACCAGCCCAGCACCAGCCCGACGCCGATAATCATGGCAAATTTCACCCAGCTACGCAAGCCAGCATCCTTGCGGTTAGAGCCAAAAACATTCAAAATATCATCAATCAAACCAATCGCCGCGCCGCCAACTAACGCCGCCAATGGCAGCCAAGTTTGCGCTCGATCCAGATTAAAGGCCAGCGTCACCGCCATAATCGCCACTACGGCAATTATTCCCGCCATGGTCGGAATATGCCGCTCGATTTTCTTCTTATGTAATAAGTTAAAAATCTTGAGTTTTTCGCCAGTTACCGCTGCCGTACGCTGTGTTTTCCAGAATTTATATTTGTAAGCAAAATATGTATATACTGGCGTTAGCAGCATCGCCAGTAGAAACGCCATCAAGCTCATTAGAAAAACCGAGTTCAATTCGTTTCCAAAAGTTACAATCGACATATTACCATTATACTCCCTACCCTACTCTCTCGGGGCTAATTTTAAGTATTTTATCATCCAGTTGGATATCTCGTTGAAAATAGGCTTGGCATCCGAGCCGCCGCCCATACCGCGGCCGTCTGCCGCTATCTCTACCATGATAACGTAACGCGGAATTTTGCCGTATTCGCCGCCAAAACCCAGATAAGTACCAATTGTCTCATTATCATCGTACTTACCATTAACAATCACCTGCGAAGTACCAGTCTTGCCGCCGACTAGCCAGCGTTCCGAGTCGTCATGCGGCTTATATGTTGCATAATGAGCCTGATGCACCATTTCGCGCACTGTCTGCGACGAAGCTTCGCTGATAGCACGAGCGCTGGTCTTCGCCGCCGTAGCCGCAAACTTGCCGCCATCGCCCATCGTACCGTTAATAATCGTTGGCGCGTGATATACGCCGCCATTAACTACCGAACAAAAACCACTTGCCACCTGCAGCATTGTCACATTCATACCCTGGCCAAACACCATATTACTGTAACGCACAGCATTACCTTCTTGCTGTGCTGGCGAGATAACTGTGCCGCCCGCCTCATTCGCCAGCTCAATACCAGTCAACTGCCCCAGCCGGAAACGATTATAAAAGTAATCATAAATCGTATCGCGAGCGCCGCGAGTAATATAAGAACCATTTCCCAGCCGCTGCGCAATCGTTACCATACCAGTATTCAGCGACCAGTTCAGCGCTGTCTGCATAGTAATGTCGCCGTTCAAGAAGCTATTTTTAGAAGCGTTATTGATCGTGATGTCTTCAACCTTGATTTTGCCAGTATTGTTGTAAGTACTCTGCGGCGAGATAACGCCTTTGTCGATTCCGGTCGCTACCGTGAAAGTCTTGACATCAGAGCCCGCTTCGTACGGATGCGAAATCGTATCATTATTAAAGACCGACACGTCAGAAGTATTGATATTCGATGGATCATACGTCGGCATATTAGCCATTGCCAGCACTTTGCCAGTACTTGGCTCCATGACGATAGCGCTTGCTCTAGTGGCTTTACTACGCTTAGCACCAGCCTCAAGCGCTGATTCGACTTGTGTCTGGATATTACGATCAATCGTCAAAACAATACTCTGGCCATTTACTGCCGGCTGGCGGACATTCTTATCGCCAATTGTTAGCGGTACATCGCGAGCATCCGTCACCGTTTTGAGCATACCGTCGCGCCCAGACAAAGTCCGGTCATTAGCTTGCTCGAAGCCATATACTCCCTTACCCTCGTGATTAACAAAACCCAAAACCTGGCTAGCCAATCGTCCCTCGGGATAAACTCGGCGCGTTCCAACTTCGAAACCGATACCCGCTAGCTTTTTATTCTTGATTAATTCAGCCTGCGTCCGCGTAATATATTTCGTCAAAATTTGGTAGCGGCTAGGTTTTTTATCAATCAACTTCGCGAAACCATCAACTACGTTGCCGCCAGCGACGCTATTCAGCGTATCTACCACCGCCTGCTTATCAGATACTTGTGTTGGATCAGCCCAAACTTTATAGACTGTCTCGTTCATCACCAGCGGCTTCGGGTCGCTGCCGTCCATAGCGTAAATCTCGCCGCGCTGCGCTTTGAGCGTGAACTTCTTAATCTGCTCATTATCAGCCTGTGTTACATAGTAATCATGCCGCACTACCTGCACTACGAAAAGCTGCACTACAAAAATGGCCGAGACGACCAACACTATACTAAACAAAAAGCCAACTCTCGAGCGTCGAATAAAACGAGTTGGCGATACGCTCATTATCCTAAAACTCCTATTTGCTTACATACTGAGTATCAGCCGGGGTAGCCATCCTTTGAGCAACACTGCTGTCTTTAACCGATTGCAGAGCTGTCAGGCGAGCATTCTCAACCGCTAGATCACTCTTCTGTTCGGTCAACGTCGAAATTTTATTGCTGACGTCATTTGACTCATAATCATAGCCCGAAACACTCCCCGCTTGTGTTAAGTATAGCAGACCTAGCAGCGTCAAGAGAAGTGCAATAATAATCGCATTAGAAATCGGGCCGAGTTTGATAGCCGATGCAAAAGCAACTGTATTGCGGTTGCGCCCATAATTACCTTGGCGCCGGCTATTAAATTGTGTAGTTCGTGAATATGACATGTGGTGGATTCGTTTTTGTTATTTATTTTGACACTCAAAAGCCAGAGGAACGTTAGGAGAAAAACGAAAATTACGCTCCTCTGCCCTATAGAGTTGTGTTATTTTGCCTAAGCGGCGCGGCGCACGACAGTGATGTCATGCTGAACGTCGGCTTGGACTTGTACTTGGATGCGGCGAGTCATGCTACATCTTCCTTTCTGTTTTTATATTTTCACAGCGACACGAAGCTTAGCACTTCGCGAACGCGGATTGTGAACATCTCTAATAGCTCCATCGACAGGATGCTTCGTAATGATACGAAGTTCCGCCTCGTAGCCGTTCTTGGCCTGTTCGGCAAAGTATTGCTTAACAATACGATCCTCCAGGCTATGAAAGCTAATTACACCGACTCGCCCGCCCTGCGACAACAGCTCGGGTAATAATGGCATAATCGCTCGTACTTGCTCAAGCTCATCGTTTACAAAAATCCGAATCGCCTGAAAAGTACGTGTCGCCGGATGCGTTCGCTGGCGCCGTCCGACATGCGCCCTCAAGATAGCCGATACCAAATCTTCAGTTGTCGCCAGTGGTCTAGCCTTAATAATCGCAGCAGCATAACGCCGCGCAATATTTGGCCGCTCTTCGCCGTAATCGCGAATAATCCGCTCCAGCTCGCCCTGCGAATAGGTGTTAACCACCTGCTCTGCAGTTAAAGCTTGCCGCCGATCCATCCGCATATCCAGCGGACCGCTATGCGAAAAAGAAAATCCTCGCTCAGCCCTATCAAGCTGTGGTGACGACACCCCCAAATCAATCAATATCATATCAAACCGCTTGCCTATAGCAATCAACTGCCGGGCAGCGCTGACAAAATCAGCGTGTATTAACTCTGCCCCTTTGCCGACAAATGCCGCTAGGTTTGCTTGTGCAAATTCATCGCGATCGACCAAAGTCATTCCGCGATAATTATGCGTTCGTTCGACAATGGCGCCCGCGTGTCCGCCGTATCCAGCCGTCAGGTCGAGATAACTCTCGCCATCTTTAGGATTAAGCAACCGCACAACGTCATCAAGTAATACCGGAACATGAAGTGGTGGATGTTCTTTAATACTCATTCCCCCATCATACCACATGGTCTGATAGAGGTCTCGAGATCACCAATCCGATAGCGAGCTGTTTGTTTTCGCATAGGAGTTTTTGTTTTTGTATAGTCAAGCATGCTCAAATTACGAGAATTGTCAAACAATTCATATTTCGTCTAAGCATACCTTTGAGAGACTTGTGTGTGAGGTGGAGTTTTTGGGAGGTGTTGTGTTAGAGGAAAGAACTTTCGACAATTTTAGCGTGGGTCGATATTCCACTGCTCACTATCAGGTTGTTGATCTCGAGGATGTCCAACTTCGAATTGTAAAAGTACCACAAACTATACGGCTACGCGCCTAAAGACAGCGTCGCCCGCGATACGTAAGCATCAGGTACGCAAACCAAGACGCCCGCCCTACCGTACATAGATTGGCTAATAGCTGCGTCGGTCATGACTACCCTACTTTCTTTTGTTATTTTACGCGGTGGTGTTTGTTTTAGCTCGAGAATTTCTCTTGCCTTTGCCACTGGCTTTATCATACAACGTTTCATCATGCTTGTGCAATACCTTTTTTACTAAAAATGATAACTTCTTTACTTTTCCACAAAAACGTGGAAAACTATAGTGTTTATATAAGCAAATAGACGCTATATCTAGCGTCTATAGAGGTCAGCCATGACAGAAAACTTCACTTATGCAAAGTATATACGCATCAGCTGGCGCGCTACAGCGTCAGGATCGTGCCGGATAAAACTGCGCACTGCTGCAATCGGGTCACTCGACTGGGCGCCCGACCAAACTTTCTTTGCTAGAATGCTGGCACCGCGGAATTCGTAGTGCTGGCGTTTTAGCTCGCTGATATCATATTGCACCACATGCTCGCCGTCATGAGAGTACTTATCCATTAGTTCTGCCGATGGCTGATCAGTATTAAAAACTACATAATCAAGGAACTCGCTACCCGCCAAACGCTCAATCTCGCTAGCAAAGTCCACCACGCTCAAATTGTCAGTCGGACCAGGCTTAGTCACTAAATTACAAACAAAGACGCATTTCGCCGACGTTGCCGCTAGCGCCTCCTGAATTTCTCGAATCACCAATGCTGGCGCTAAACTGCCATACAGGTTACCTGGTGCAATCACCACCATATCAGCCTCCAGGATCGCCTGAACGGCTGCTGGGTGCGCTACTGCTTCTGGCTCCAGCCACACTTTTGGCCGTTTGGCGATATCGGCATGCGCGATTTTGAATTGCCCTTTGATCGGCTCGCCCGAAGCGCTTTCGACACACAGCGTAATATCGGTTAAAGTTGTCGGAATTACCCTGCCTTGAATATTGAGAACTTGGCTAGCCAACTGTACCGCTTCACCGAAGCTACCAGTCATTTTCTCGAGTGCTGTCAAGAACAAATTGCCAAAAGCATGGCCCTTCAAGCTGCCGTCATCAAATCGATAATTAAACAAATCACGCACCCGCGGGCTATCGCTCAACGCCACCAGACATTGCCGCACATCACCCGGCGGCAGCACGCCAAGTTCGTCGCGCAGCTGTCCCGTTGATCCGCCATCATCTGCCATATTGACCAGCGCTGTCAAATCAGACACGTATTTTTTGAGACCTGTTAGCAGCGTGAAGCTGCCAGTGCCGCCTCCGATAACTACAATTTTTGCTCCGCTGTCGCCATGCTCTTCGCTCATTATTCCCCTTCTGGCGTGCTTGCTTCGCTATCGCCGCGCAGTTCCTTCTTGCCTTTTAATTCATACTTGATACCAGTCATATCGCTAGTCATATAATCATCATTTAGCAAGTTAACGAATTTAGCCGCATCCTTGGCATCCATAATAATAATCTGGCCAGTAGCGTCGTCAGTCATCAGTTCTAGGCCCATTTCGTCGGCCTGCTCAATAACCTGCTCTTGCGTCACCAGGCCAATTTCAACTTTCTGCAGCTTAGTTACTAACGATTTAGTATCGCGCACCAACGCATCGAAAGTCATACCTTCAGGGAACTTTAACTTAAAGTTTTTCTCGATCTCAGCAATTTTTTCCTCGGCAACAGCGAACTGCTTAGCATCGTAACCAAACAAACGGATGAATTTCGACTCGTTAAAGGCAAAAATATCGCCGCCAGCAATCAACACTTGATTATCTGGCGTAATTTTTAGGCCGACATCAGCGCTAAACGGTTGAAACGAATCGCCGTTATACATCCAAGCGGTTGCGCCTTTAAGCACTTGCGACTGCGGTAAAATCTTAGCCACAAAAAACGGCTCGGCCCCCTGGCGGCTGAAACGCGCTACGATTCCCTTGACCTTCTTGAACTCATGGTCGCCTTCGCGGAACACCTCTAGCGTTTCCTCGCCGTAGCGAATCTGCTCAATCACCTCTTGCGCGTGGTCTACCCGGTCCAAGGTAGTACGCTCCAACACATTATCCTCAGCAGCGGCCGCTTCAAAGTCGCGCACTGCCATACCAGTAGCAGCACCAGTTTGCACCTGGCTAATCATGTCGTAAAGGAATAATACCTTGAGCTGCGCCTTAAGTTCATTAGCGTAATTAGTGGCGTAGACAGTGTAGCCCTTCGTAAATAGAAATAAGTCAATTTCGAGCTCGTCCTTATGCGCATCAGCTTGGTTCGCCCAGAGGAAAATATCAGTCGGCTCTGGCGGCTGGTCATCAGCCGGTATTGATTGGTCATTATTCATGATATATATTCTACTACAATTATTAGACGCTATTCTACTATTGCACGGCATCTTCGCCAAAATGTTTTTGCAAACGCATTTTGATTGAACCATGATGGCGGCCGAGTTTCTGGCTCATCGCAGCAATACTTTCGCCGTTAATGAACATTTGGCGCAATTCATCGTCATCAGCCTTAGTCCATGGTTTATAAGCATTAGGATAAGTCTGGCGCATTTTAGCAATTTTAGCCGACCAGCTAGAATTGGCGCTGTTCGCTTTTTTGGCGGGTTTAAGTTCGCCGGCCGCGCGTTTGTCGGCTTTTGGTTGTAAGTGCGCGAACTTTTTAGCATCATTCGCCGCCCGCGTACGTAGCTGCTCGTCAATAGCATAGGCTTCGTCGCCCATCTGCAAAGCCATGCGATTAATACCCGTCAAATACAGGTTATCGATATCGCGCACCCGGCTAAGCGCCACATAGCCCATGCCCGGCACAAAGGCTTTGCGCAGGTCAATCCGCGCGCTATCCAGCGTCATGCCTTGACTTTTGTGGACAGTAATCGCCCACGCTAAACGCAGCGGAACTTGGCTAATGCTAGCTCGTTTGCGCGTCCCATCGCGCAACTCCCAAGTATCAGGCTGCATAGTCACCGTCCGGCCATTACGAAACTCCACTAACGGATAATCCGTCGCTGGCTCGAAATCGACCACCATGCCGATACTGCCATTAGCATAACGCCGCGCCTGATCGTTCTTGACCGCCATCACTAATGCGCCTATTTTAAGGGTCAGTACCTCTGGCGCTAGTACGCTACGCTGCAAATTATCAACGTAGTTGTTACTACCAGTAGTATGGCGCTGATACAACACCTCGTCGCCCGGCAATTCAGCCAGCCTGGCTTGATTAATTCTATCGACGTCAACATTCACAGTATGCAATTCTGTCAGATCTGCTCCGGCTGGCGGTTGATATTCGGTCCGCTCTAACAGCTGCTCGGCATGGCGGCGACGCAAATCGCCAGCCCGCATCGCCGTCAAGATTTCTAGCAGCGTATCGCCATCGCGCTGGCGAAACTGCTCGCTCAGATACAATACCGTCGGATCAAGCTCGCGCCACGCCGATGAGTTCACTACGAACCCGCCCTCGCGGCTTTCTGACCGATTAACTGGCGGCAACTGAAAGAAGTCGCCAGAAAGCACCACTTGGATGCCGCCGAACGGCTCATCGACTCGTTTTCGCACCAAACGGCAAACTTCGTCAACCATGTCCAAGCGGTAATCGTGCAACATGCTAATCTCATCAATAATCAAGACATCGGTTTTTTCGATAATTTCGCGGCGGCTTTTGCTAACATGTTCGGCAAAACCATTCGGCAGGCGGTCGCTGACGCCAATCCCCGACCAGGCATGAATCGTCGCGCCGCCCAGATGCGTCGCCGCTAGCCCAGTCGTCGCCGTCACTGAGACATACTTACCGCTAGCCTTGCTCAAGTTAATGAATTGATTCAGCACGAAAGTCTTGCCCGTTCCTGCCGGGCCGGTCAGCAGTGCGCTTTCGCCGCTCAATAATATTTCTAAGGCTAAATCTTGTTTCACTACCCTTATTATACAACTTAAGACGCGGGACTACTTATCCCAAGCAAAGCCGTTACCAAAATGACCGTAGCGCGCTGTTGGTTCGTATTGCGGACGAGCCAGCTGCAGCGTATCGATAATACCCGCCGGACTAAGGTCATAACCTGCGATTGGCTGCTCGGCGCCGTCAACTACCGCTGTAGCCTCAACCGGCTGGTCGTGGCCGATTGCGTACGCCAAGCGCACCAACACTTCCTGAGCTGCAAACTTTTTAAGATAATCAACTGCGACCCGCCGCGCCATATAGGCACCGCCGCGATCGACCTTAGTGGCGTCCTTGCCGCTGAACGCCCCGCCGCCTAGTGGAATCCGCGGACCGTAGTTATCAACGGCTAATTTACGCCCAGTCAAACCAGCGTCTGCCGCGAAACCGCCAATTTGCCAATCGCCTGCCGGATTTATATGCAGAGAAATGCCATCAAAATCACCTGCCACATAT
>CAJPLU010000021.1 GCA_905371595.1 Candidatus Saccharimonadota bacterium | reverse complement strand
GAATAGAATAGAATAGAATATGTCAACCATTAGCGTCTTTTGATAAAGAAGATTTTTACTAGAAAATAGATTAAACTAGCAAACTGTATATTCACTCTCGTTTTTGTCTATACTGAAATAAAAACAATCAACGTCCACGTATCATTTCTTGTTGGTCAGCTAGGCAGGCGACTCTACAGCCCCATACAAATATCTCGATAAGGCCGCGTGACAACTTCTGCCGACTCGAGGCCGAGTTTGGGTTCAATGTCACTAATCATCGCCAGCGCACTGGTCTCATCGTCCGACAAAACCTCAACTTCCACGAACGTCCCAGCATCTTTAATCTCATCAATGGCCACCGTTGCCTGCGGAAAATCAGAGGACTGAAACGATCGCCGGTATTTGTTGACCTCGACCAGCCGCACCATACCGAGATTTGTCAGTAGCTGCTTGGCGGTCGTCGCGTCCCCGGGTTGAATTGGCAGGTTTGTCTCGGGCTTAATGATCACATCATTCGCTGTATGTGTCGCAGTCGTCGTCGCAGGCTTATATGTCACCTCGGCAAAACCATCGCGCTGGCGAATACGCAAGCATTCAACCGTCTGTATAAAATCGACATCAGAACGAGAATAATACGTATCAATCTCGCGGAGATTACTCTGCAGTTCAAAACCGAGGTCTTGCAGCTGCTTGATTAATTCTTTTGCGTCACCGGTTAGCTGGCGTTTGCGTTCGATTTCTAGTAGTTTTTTGGTCATTTGGTGGCCTTTCGGGTTCTTACCTAGCACTGTGTTTACCTAGATAATTAATTTATTAGCGCGAATAGCAGCGGCGATTTGACGGGTAATAGCGCTCATAAATTAAGGATAGAGCAGTTTGCTGCATCATGCAATAACTATTTAGGAACGTCTCGTAAGGTTTATGCTATAATTAAGTTATAAAGGTTATCAATACTGCAATCCTTGCTGGATATCAACGGCCAGTAAAAAGCAAAGTTCGCTTATGAAAGGTGTAAAAATGTCTGTAGCGC
The DNA here is from genome assembly GCA_905371595.1 of Candidatus Saccharimonadota bacterium. GTDB lineage: Bacteria > Patescibacteriota > Saccharimonadia > Saccharimonadales > Saccharimonadaceae > Saccharimonas. The sequence goes on along the minus strand of CAJPLU010000021.1, from coordinate 12,907 downwards.
TCAGTAGCAAAAAGATAATACTAATCGTAATATGCGTGATACTTGCGCTGATAGCAGGATTCGCGGCTTGGGCATTTCTGTGGCCTAGCCGTAGTGCCGACCTGCAGAAAGCTGATATCCAGCGGCGCGATTATGGTCAATCGGTGGCAGATATCCAAAAAATCATTGCCGATGATACCGCCAATAATGAGGTGCGGCCAGATTGCCGGCCGATTTTGAAGACTCACGGCAAAAAAACTGCTCGAGCAGTAATGATTCTTCACGGCGTTAGCGCTGAACCTTCAGGAATGGTTGAGCTGGCAGACTGGTTTTACCAGGCGGGCTACAATGTGTACGTACCGCGAGTACCGCATCACGGCATGAAAGACAATAAGCTCCACGGGCAAGTTCGCGCCAGCGAGTTGGTGAAGTTCATGGGCGACAGCGCCGGGCTAGTCAGCGGCCTGGGCGACGAGCTGGGCGTGATCGGCCATTCTGGCGGCGGTACGCTGGCAACGTGGCTGGCGCAATATGGCGATGGACTATTCTCGCGGGTATTACTGCTCTCGCCGTACTATGAACCAGACGCTTCTAAAGCACCGAAGTGGCAAATGGTGCTGCTGCGCAATGTTTATGGCAACCATTTGCTGCCAGATCAATTCTTTGACGGCAATTTGTCATACCGGGCGCTGGCAAATTATGTCATTATCAAGCAGAATTATCGCAATGATTTGAAAGCTGAAGGCTTGAAACATCTCGGCTTGATAATTGGCAGCGAGGACGGTTTGATTGACAAAACCATGGCGCTGAACATCGCCGAAGGCATGGCTAAGGCCAGCGGTGCCGAATTTACTTACGAAACGACGCCAGCTTATATCGGCGCTGGCCACGAATTAATATCACCAGAAGACAAAGCCGTCAAGAAATACAAGAAAGAATTGTACGGCATGTACCTGCGGGTGTATGAGAAATAGTATTTAGTAGTTGCGTGCTATCAGACGGTTTCCATTTTCGGCTTAGTTAGGTGGAGGTCTGTTATAATAGTCTATTGTGACTGCATGTAAAGTAAAGATATCCACGAGACCGTTTAGGAGTGCCGTTTCTGGCGACAAAACCGCCAAACCGCGACTGCATAAGGGGTGTCACCGAAAAACACAGTCTAGCGGCCAAGCCATGCTTGCTCGTAATATTAAGTATCGTCAGGCTGCGCCCGTCCGAAAAATGAAGATTAAAAAGCCATACTACGACGCCATCATGTCGGGTCGTAAAACCTTGGAGGTTCGCGTTGGCTATGGCAGTATTAAGCGCTTACGGGCTGGCGAGCTATTGCAGCTAGAAACCAGTCATGAGTCTGGTGCGGTACAGATTAAGTCGATTCGTATCTACGATAATTTTGCTAAAATGCTGGCAGCTGAGGACTGGCGGCAAATTGTACCGCAAGCCAAAGATAGAGCGGAAGCGCTTCGGCTTCTTCAGAAAATCTACCCGCCGCGCAAAGAAAAACTCGGCGTGTATGCTATTGAAATTGCGAAAGCAGAGAGCAGTACTATTCAGTGCATATCCTAATATTTCATTTCATAGAGTGATTCTAGGCTATTTCAAGAATCATTTTATCTAGTAAATTAGTAATTGTTTTTTCTTCTGCTAATTTCTGCCAAGTTTTTTCACCAGCAACAATGCCGATTTCTGAAATGTACATATCGATATTTGGAACGTTCATTTTCCCGTCGTTGTACGAAAAGGATTTAATGCGGCGAGAAATGCGGGTTAGTGCTGCTTTTTCTAGCATTTTTCCGATAACGTCATGGTATATGTCTCGTAGTTTGTCTTTGTCTGTTAAATTGCTAAGTGCGGCAAAGTCGCAAATACAAGACGTATTCTGACCAATTTGTTTAGTACACTCACTAAGGTTATAATATCCCAAACGAACATTAGCTATGTCGGATACTGTACCATGAATGACAAAAGCCAGATAATAAAATAAAGCTAGCAGCGCCGTGTCGCTATTTGGCGGTTGATTAAGAACGCAAGAGATGTGGCTAATCGACGTAGTAGGATTGTCGGTCTCGTACAGGAATTTGTGTTCGGCAAGCTGACTAATAATAAGCGGCTGGTCGATTTCTTCAATTGATTGCCAATCGTTTTTGTTTAATTTAGCCATGTTATGTTGGAGTTTATCAAGGTCGTTGCAAATAATCGTACAATCATTTTCTGCGGCGATTTGACTCATGGCTAGGTTCAAAGATTCGTTATCTGTAAATGCTTGAAGTTGCCGCAAATCATGCGCCAGATTAACTGCTTCTTCCGTATATAAATCAATATCAATAGTGATAAATCCTGTACCCGAATAGTGCGTACCAAGCGCAAAATAATCAATTTGTCGTAATAATCCAAATTGTTGCATTATCTGCTTTAATTTAGTCATCGCTAGATGCTCATAAATATGCGCCTCGATGGGCGAAGCAGCTTGTTTACAGATAAGGATTCGTTGCATGTCATCTATATATTATCACAGAGAATATGGACAGTTTATCGACTTGTCCGGGTCGGAATGGCTAGCGCCGCTTGCCGTTGCCGCTACGACCGTGGTAGTTACGACCCTTAGTGTCGTGTTCCTTACGGTTAGTACCCTTGCGGTCTCTCCGCAGGTTGCCACTACGCTGAACGGCGTTGTTGTGCCTGATGTTGCACTTGGGGCAGTAGCACTGCCGCCTCTTGAGCCCAGTGTCAGGGCACTTGCTGCTGCGAACCATGGTAACTCCTTCTGGAGTCGGGCGAGATGATTATCTCGCGAAGTGGAGTGTCTCAGTCTTAATGATCTTGAGTGAGACGCTGGCTTTTGCAATTACAAAAGCTGATATATATCAATACTAGAAGAAGATGTCAAGGGCTTTTAGCTGAATCCTGTTATAATTATTTATTGGCAATAATCTTAAGGATGAAAGGATTTTGCCATGAATGAAACAGTACTATCGCTAGCGGGAGTGCTGTTTGTTTTGGTGATTTTTCTATGGTCTGAGCTGAGTGATCTGAAGAAGCGGGTTGTGAAACTGGAGAGAGGCAAATCGGCTAAAGGCAAGAAAAGCAAATAATACTTTTTAGGCGCCTCGACGGCGTATTTTTGCAATTAAGACAATTTTGTGGCATCATAAAAGATAAATGATTCAATATGAAAGGAAATTAGAATAATATGAGAGAATTACCACAATATCCCCAATTACCACAATATCATCACCCAACTTGTCCAGGCACTATACTGTTGATGGCTAGGGTTGAACTGCCAGATATACCAGGAATGATAGAGCGCGGCTCAGAAAAGGATATAGAAGATCCATCGGTAAAAGCTGCACGAGATATTGGCGAGACGGCAAGCCGTGTTATGCTCAGAAATCTAGCAAATCAAGCAAATTCCGTAGACCCAAATGCTATCGTAGGGACTCAGGAAAAAAATAATCAGACGGCCAAAAATATGCTATACGATCTAGAAAAACGCGTAGAAGCTGGAGAGGCCGGCGCGTTTGCTGCTCCTATTCCTTTAGAATCTCTAGAAATGATCAATAATTTGAACAGAAGTGCCGAATAAAGAAGCGGCCAGGCTGGCGAATGACCTCTGAATAATATGATGAAAAAAGGTAAAAATATGGGTGTAGAGACTGGGAAGTCCCATGAAAGTCCTGAACGTGCGAGTATGCTTGCGGCGTGCGAGCTCAGGAGGGTTGATGAAGCTATATACAGACTGAGAAGAGAGCTTGCGGCAGCAGCGGCACAGCGAGAAGCTATTTTGAAAGAGCTTAAGCAAACTGCGGAAGCAAACGGTTTAGATCCTAAGGATTATTATGATGGCAATATAAACACCGCATCGCCGAGTGATGAATAGAGTTTTGAATGTAGATGCTGCCTCATTTTTGCACAAATTTTACACTTTGATTATACTGCAGAGGTGGTAGACTAGTACGAATAGTTGTAAATATAATGTTTTTGTGTTATAATAGAAAGAGCAGTGATAAGAAGGAGCAATTGTAAACATGGTAAATCGTAACAGTGAATTTGGCGATATAATGCCCATAAGCGGTAACCTATCACACGAAGACAGAATGGCAGTGTTGAGGGCTTTTGGTGATGGCGCTAAACTGATGAGTAATCCAGACGGCAGCTCATATTTGCAGCTTACTGATGAGCAGCGTGGTGCTCCTTGGCAAGGAGAGCATATGCCTAGTTTTGTGGATCCAGAGGCTGGTGCGCGGAGTGATGAGGGTGGTAATTCTCAGGCGGCCTCTCCAGATACACTCTCTGAAGAAGCTGCTGGCCGACGTGCGTTTTTGCGAAGCAGACCAGGGCATTTTGGCGGTTATTTGGCAGGTCTTGCGGACAAGTTTGATCCGTCCTCGTTTGAATTGTAGACTAACGATTAGCATAGCAAATTCGTAGATTAAATGTGCTGACTCTGCTCGTGATGATATTGACGTTGTCTAGACAGGCCAGAATAACTGCTGAATTTTTCTACGAATGTAGTTGCTGAATTGCTGATTTGGTTTTTTTGATTACTCAATCACCTCGCTCTGATTGCCATACTTAGCGATGATTTGTGTTGCTTGCGCCACGTCGTTTACGTTGTCTGGCGTAGCAATTGCGTGCCAACCGTCACTACCGAGCAAAATGCCCAAATCAAGCAGCATTCGGTCGATGTCGGGCGCTATCGAAGGCTCATCAGTATAAGATATGCTATGCAAATAATCGGCAAAGCGTTGATTCAGATCAGGCGAGCGTAAATCCCGGGCGACGGTCTGGACGCAGCGAATAATGTCAGCAAATTGGATTGGCCCCGATTGTACACTGAGATGCAGCGTATTGGTGACAGACATGTCTTCGGCGTGATATTTGATATGATTGTCGTCGGTGTAGGCGCCAAATTGGAGGCTAAGCTTTTGGCTGATTGATAAGTTCAAAAAGTACATGTATTCATAAAATAGCGGCAACATTTCGGGTCGTTGCTGGCGGAATTGCTGAGTTAGCTGAAAGGATATATAGAGTTTGCGCGGAATTGCTGATGGCTGGTTAGTCGAGTAAATTATACCGCTGATTTGACTAGTGCTGCTATTCAGCCGCTTGATATTATCGATGTTTTGCCATGGCCGAGAGTCGAGCTGTCTTAACTCGTGCATCATTCGGCCGCTGTCGGCAACGTATAGCTGGTTTGGCTCCTCGGCCAGCAAACGGTACAGAGCTAGTGAAACCGGCTCGTTGTCCATTTCGCCGAAATCAGTTGGCAAAGTTAATATCTTGTTGGCTAACCGCGTGGCATCGACCGAGTGCCAAATACTCTTAATAATGATAATGCCGCCAGGGTAAGTATGTCCGTCTAGTATGTAGTCGATCAACTGGTACTGGCCTTGCTGGTACATAAATTCGGCCGCCGTCGCCAAAAACATATGCTCGTATAAATGAGCCAACTGCGTGCATGGATGGTGCTTAACCATAGTGATGCGCTTCATTACATATAATTATAGCAGAGAGCTGGAATTGATGCGTTTTGATGCAGCTGAGAATAGCTTTTGCGGGCAATTTTAGCTAGCGTACGATAGTGTTATACTATATGTAGTATGAAAGTCAGCCTAAACATTATCAAACAATTGATTAATTTTGAATTACCGCCGGTGGATGAGTTGGTGGCGCGGGTCAATCAGCAACTTGGTGGCGTCGAAGCAGTGATTGACCTGAACGCCAAATATGGTGGCGCGCGAATTGTCCGGGTGGTTGAATGCGCCAAGCACCCTAATGCTGATCGGTTGAGTGTGACCAAGATTGATGATGGTGGTGCGGTTGCGGATGTGCCGCGCGATGAGAACGGGCTAGTGCAAGTGGTCTGTGGCGCGCCAAATGTGCATGCGGATATGTGGGCGATTTGGTTGCCGCCTCAGAGTACCGTGCCAGCGAGTTTTGATGACGATGAGCCATTCGTACTGGATGCACGGCCACTGCGCGGTGTGCTCAGCCAGGGTATGTTGGCGGCGGCTGACGAGCTGGCGATTGGTACGGATCACGAGGGAATTGTTGAGATTGCTGAACATGATGTGCCGAGCGGTGCGGAGCTGCGAGCGGGCGCCAGTTTCGCGGAAACGTTTGGTTTGGACGACTTTGTGCTAGATATCGAAAATAAGATGTTTACTCACCGGCCGGACTGCTTTGGGCAACTCGGTGTGGCGCGCGAGATTGCTGGGATTTTTCATCAGCAGTTTACCAGTCCGGATTGGTATAAATCAAAACAGCAGTTCACGAACGCTGAGGGGCTGGATTTAACGGTCGCCAACGACGCGCCAGAATTAGTGCCGCGCTTCATGGCGGTGGCAATTCGTGATGTTACTGTGCAGCCAAGTCCGCTGTGGTTGCAATGCCAGTTGGTGGCGATGGGTGGTAAGCCGATTAACAACATCGTTGACGCCACGAATTACATGATGCTACTGACGGCGCAGCCAACGCACGCCTATGATTATGATAAATTACGCGGACATAAACTCGAGGCGCGGCTGGCTCGTGACGGCGAGAAAGTTAGTTTGCTTAATGGCAAGGAATATGAGCTGACGAGTGACGACATCGTCATTGCTGATTGCGAGGGAGTGATTGGTCTCGCGGGAATTATGGGTGGTGCCGACACTGAGGTTTCAAGTGATACTAAAAATATCGTTTTGGAATGTGCTAATTTTGACATGTATGCGCTGCGCCGCACCGCCATGCGACACGGTATTTTTACCGATGCGTTGACGCGGTTTAACAAGGGCCAGTCACCACTCCAAAATGCTGCCGTATTAAAGCAGTTGATGGGAATGGTTGGCGGCGTGCAGGCGAGTGAAGTGTTTGACAATCGCAACGATCGCCTGATGGTCATACAGCACGATTCGCGAGTTACATTTGGCTCTGCCGGCAAGGAAACCATTTCGATTTTCGATTGGGGCGCAGTGACTGGCGTTTTAGTGTTGGAAAGTACCTTTGTGAATGAACGTTTGGGTACAGAATTTTCGCCGCAGGAAATCTGCCGTATCCTGAAGAATGTTGAAATTAAGGCGCATGAGGAACCCGAGCCAAATACGCCTTATCAATTTGAAGTAATTGCGCCGTTCTGGCGTACCGACCTTGAACTGCCGGAGGACATTATCGAAGAAGTCGGTCGGCTGTATGGCTTTGATAAACTACCGCGCCAATTACCAATGCGCAGCATCAAGCCGGCGCCGAGGAATCCGCGCCGCCAGCTCAAACAAGCGATTCGCCAGAGTTTGTCGCGCGCTGGCGCCAACGAAGTCCTGACCTATAGTTTCGTCCACGAACGTGTCCTGAAAAACGCCGAGCAAGACCCAAGCCGCGCCTATCGGTTAAGCAACGCTTTAAGCCCTGATTTGCAGTACTACCGCACCAGCGTGATGCCGAGTTTGCTAGACAAAGTTCACGCCAACATAAAAGCCGGCCACGACGAGTTCATGTTGTTTGAAATCGGCAAAATTCACGATAAAGAATTGCCGCTTACTGACGAGAATCTGCCAAGCGAGCAGACGTTTGTCGACGGTGTTTACGCTAGCAAAAAGCCGCGAGCCGGCGCGCCGTTTTATAAGGCGAGAAAGCTAGTGGATAGGCTGTTGGCGGATCTTAACGTTGAGGCTGATTTCGTGAAAATAGCAGAGTCTGACGTGGATATGCCAGCGCTGTTTGACGGCCAGCGCAGCGCTTGGATTATTACAAAAAATGGCGAGAAGCTGGGCATTGTCGGCGAATTATCTCAGACAGCACGGCGTAATTTCAAGTTGCCAGATTACACGGCGGCGTTCTCGCTTGACGTTGAAAAATTGCAAGCCTGTTTGGCTAGCAGCCGCGAGTATAATTATCGGCCGCTGAGCCGTTTTCCGTCAATCAGTCAAGATATATCGCTGCGCTCAAGCGTGGAAATTTCGCATGATGAGTTGCTGCGAGCGGTTCGGCAATGCTTGGACGGGTCAGAAAATCTACATTGCCAGATACAGACGCTTGGCGTATATCAGCCAAAAGACGACGCGGCTATCAAGACTACCACTTTCCGACTAACGTTTACCAGTTATCAGCAAACCCTGACTGACGCTGAAGTCAAACCGATTATGGACAATATTGCGACGGCAGCGCTTACTAAACTTGACGCCGAGCGAGTGTAGTTTATTTTAGTTGTTTTTGATTAGAACGCAGCGGGCGTTCTGGCAGGCTGTTGCGCAACGTCACTAAGCTGCGCCGTGTTGGGCGGCCGATAAGTACGCCGAACGAGGCGCCAGCAGCAATGGCTAACGCAATCATTACCGCGCGCATCAATAACAGAGTACCGTCTACAGCGGCCGGATTAGCGACTAGTGCCATTAGTCCGTTATACAAGGTTAGTCCGGGAACCAGCGGTACGATACCAGCATCGATGATTGCTTGGCTAGGAATTCTGGTCAAGCGTGAAACAACAGTAGCTGTAAAGCCGACGGTAAATCCAGCGACAGCGTTAGCAGGGATAATTATCAAGCCTAATTCTGATACAGCTAACAGCACATAATAACCCAATAGTCCGCTGGCGCCAGTGATTAATAATCCAACTGGCCGCGAGTTATTACTTAATGCAAATGATGCCGAGATGATGACGGCGCCAATATACTGATAGGTGGTGTTTGTAAAGGATAAGCTGTCAGGGGTTGCGACAAACGCTAAGTCAAACTGCCTGGCGGCGTACAGGCCCATACTTACACCCAGTACAATACCAAGCGTCAACATCACTACCTTTAATAGCCGAGCGCTAGCCGTGACGTAATATTCGTCAATTGCGTCCTGAAAGGCGCCAACAATCATCATGCCAGCTACTAGCAAGACGATACCGCCAACGGTCAGTATCGTCGGATCGATCAAAGCAAAGAACTCCCAGTACTTATGATTAACTAGCCACAATATACCAGTAGAGACTAACGTGACTGATAATGCGGCAATAATCTGAATGAAAAATGGCGGCAGCGCAGCGCGCCCTAGTAGCTTTATCAGAAGAGTAATTAAAAAACCTATGATAAAGGCAGCCAAGATAATCGGTATAGACGTCGTGTAGAGCGCAACCGAGCCGGCACTCAGGCCGCCGCCAGCAATATAACTGATAATGCCGGGATAGCGCTTATTGTTGGCAATGATGGTATCGAGCTCGTTTTCAGCGTCGTCTAGAGTGATTTTGTGGTCGGCAATTTGGCTGGCTAGGTTTTGTAATTTGCGCATTAGCCGGTAGTCGGTAGCGCGCGGCGAGATAGTGCGGATCAGCGTCAATGGTTCGCGGTCGATGCCGCGGTCTTGCGAGAGCGTAATTTGATTAAAGCTGACATCGATATGTACTTTTCGCTTGCAATATGTGTCGGTTACCCCGAGCGCCATATGTACGACGCTATTCGCTGGCGTGCCCATCGATAGTAGATGGTCTGACATGTTCATAACTAGCCGCAAGGCTCGCATATTCGGCGTCAGCGTCTCGTCGATTTTCTCGATATCAACTTGATCAGCATCGTCGGTTGCCGTCAAAATGTTTGTTAGCGAGTGGCGCATGAAGCGAATAAGCGGATTCATATCTTGATTATGGCAAAAAACCTATTAGTATTCTAGAGGTATATGATGTCATTTTCACAACTCCTTCAGCGGGTCATGGTCGCGGTTGCTGGTATGTCGAATGCTATCGAAATTAACCCGCTTTTGCTATACTGATTCAATATGAATAGACAGGGTTTATCGCGCGATCAAGTAGTTATTCAGCGCGAGAAACATGGTGAGAATCGATTGCCTGACCGCGAAAATAAAAGTATTGTTAGGCTGATCTTAGCAATTATTACCGAGCCGATGATTTTCTTGTTGCTGGCAGTGGTAGTGGTCTACTTTTTCTTGGGTGATTGGCACGAAACGGTGGTCCTGGCGCTGTCGGTAGTTGGCGTGGTGACTCTAGAATTGTATCAAGATTCTAAAACTGAGCGGGCGTTAGAAGCACTGCGATCGTTATCTGCGCCGCAATGCCAGGTGATGCGCGCTGGCGAATATGTTACCATTCCTAGCGTAGAAGTGGTAGTTGGCGACATTTTGATTATCGGCGAAGGTAGTCGAGTGGCTGCTGACGGTAGGCTCATTGAATCATCAAACGTTGCTGCTAACGAAAGTATTTTGACTGGCGAATCACTGCCAGTTGAAAAGACTGCTGGGGGTCAAGTATTCTCTGGCACGGTAATAACATCTGGACACGGACTCGTCGAAGTAACCGCTGTCGGGGAGCAGACCGAAATGGGGCGCATTGGCGTGTCGCTGCACGAAATTAAACCAGAAAAGACATTATTGCAAAAGGAAGTTGGCCGAGTCGTGCGCTATATAGCGGTGGCGGCAGTGCTCTTGGCAATGTTATTGACATTGCTGTTTTGGTTGTTACGCGGCGATTTTCTACATGGATTTTTGGCGGGACTGACGTTGTCAATTGCGATTTTACCCGAGGAATTTCCGGTGGTCTTGTCGGTGTTTATGGCGCTGGGAGCTTGGCGCTTGGCTAAGAACAACGTGCTAGCACGCAAGAATCAGACTATCGAGACGCTTGGCGGCGCCACGGTACTTTGCACGGACAAAACTGGGACGCTGACCGAGAATCGTATGGCGATAACTCAGGTGATTGCGATTAGCGGCGAAGAGCCTAACGATGCGCAGCGTAGAGAGATTATTTCTTACGGCATTCTAGCGTCGCAAAAAAATCCGTCCGATCCGATGGAAGAAGCGTTCTTGGCGGCAGCTGACGATCTGCCGGCGATTTATGATGGCATGGATATCGTCAAAGAATATCCGCTAGATAGCCAGTCGTTTTCGGTAGCGCAAATTTGGGGGCGCGGTGGTAAGCCTGAAATTATAGCGTTGAAAGGCGCTCCGGAGGAGGTTTTTCGACTATGCCGCTTGCCCCGTGAGCAGCAAAGACGACTGCAAGAGATTGCTGATGATGCAGCCGATGACGGCTTGCGTGTATTAGCAATTGCCAAAGCAGCAGCGAAAAGTATCGCGCCTTCTCGCGACGGCTATCAATACGAGCTGCTAGGTCTAGTGGGGCTGTCTGACCCGATCCGCGCTGAAGCCAAAGATGCTGTCGCCCTAGCGCATCAAGCTGGCATCAAAGTGATTATGCTAACTGGCGACCATACCGAAACAGCGCGGCGTATCGGCCGCGAGATTGGTTTGAATACTGAGCGGGTGATAACTGGTCAAGAATTTTTGTCGATGAACGAAAAGCAGCAGCGCGAGCTTGTTAAAACTACAGAAATCTACAGCCGCGTCGCGCCAAATGTCAAGCTGGCGATTATTTCCGCTCTTAAGCAAAACGGCGAAGTGGTAGCGATGACTGGCGATGGAGTTAACGACGGTCCGGCCCTCAAGAGTGCGCATATCGGTATCGCCATGGGTCAGCGCGGTACCGACGTTGCTCGCGAGGCGGCGTCGATCGTGTTGCTGGATGATAACTTCGCCTCAATTGTTCAAGGTGTGCGTATCGGCCGAAGGATTTTTGCTAACTTGCAAAAAGCGGTGATGTATATCATGATTGTGCATATCCCGATTGCTGCGTTGTCAATTGCGCCGGTATTGCTTGGTTGGGAATTGATTTTACTGCCAATTCACATCGTATTTTTTGAATTTATTATTGATCCTGCTTGTACGCTAGTGTTTGAGAGCGAGACAGAGGATGAAGACACGATGCGCCGGCCGCCGCGGCGGATTCCTCAGTCATTATTTAGTCGAGCGGTAGTGCTAGAAAGTTTAGCAATTGGCGGGTTGCTGGCGCCGATGGCCGTTCTAATTCATGGCGGAATGCTGGGCAGCGGCGCTTCTAGCGATCAAGCGCGAGCGGTAACTTACTTAACGATAATTCTCGCTAACATCGGTATGATTTTGGCGCTATCCGGCCGCAAAATCATTCGCTTGGCTGTTAAGCAGCGTGGCAAGAATGCCTTGGCTATTGTGGTGGTCACGGCTTCTGTCGCCTTGGCGGCGGTCTATAGTCTGCCATTTCTGCGCAATTTATTCAAAATCGCAGCGTTATCGCCAGCTGAATTCGGCTTAGCGGCAACCGCGGCGATTATTGCGTCGCTGCTGGCGGCAATTGTGCGCAAACTATGGAAATAATCGAGATTTTATGCTATAATGAAAAGATAAACTAGAGAGGGGAAATAATGGCAACGTCAAAGAAGCAACGTGCTGGCATTTTGATTATTGTGGTCGCGACCGTTCTAGGTACGCTAGGATCATTCGCGGTGATGATTTTATCAATGCAGTCAAACAAGCAAGCTCAGGCGGACTACCAAAAAGTTCTAAGCGAGTATAAAAAAGAGCAAACTGCTTACGAACAAAAAAAACAAGCGCAAGCCGATGAATTATCAGCCAAATATTACGAGACGTTCAAGCAGTATTCTAGCCAAGTTGCAAAGTTCGAAATCGATAGCGTCAAATCACTAGCAGCCGAAGATCTAACAGAGGGCGATGGCGCATTGGTAGACGATAAAACTAATTTTGCGGCTTATTATATTGGCTGGGATGCAAATGGTGATGTCTTTGATCAGAGTATTGATAACAATAAGCTGAAAACGCCGTTGCCAGTAAGCGGGCTGAGTACAGCTGGTATAATCAAAGGCTGGAAAGAAGGTCTGAAAGGAATGAAAGTCGGCGGCGTGCGGCTGCTGTCTATCCCGGCGGACAAAGCTTACGGCGAGGCCGGCAGCAAAGACTCTAAAGGCAAGCAAATTATCGCGCCGAACATGCCATTGAAATTCGTCGTTATGGTGATTCCAGCACCAGAAACTATCACTCCGCCAGATATGACGAAGCTGATGAACGCATACCAAGAAGCTCAACGAGCGCAGTAAGACGAGGAGGAAATCTGCATGGAAGATATAAAACC
>CAJPLU010000020.1 GCA_905371595.1 Candidatus Saccharimonadota bacterium | reverse complement strand
CGCTCGCGGCTCAAGCCGCCTGGCCCCATTGAGCTCAATCGACGCTTGTGGCTAAGCTCCGAAATCGGGTTAACCTCGTCGAGCAGCTGACTGAGCTGGCTAGAAGCAAAGAATTCGCGCACCGCTGCCACGACCGGGCGGGCGTTTATCAACTGGCTTGGCGTGACATTTTCGAGATCAGACATTGACATGCGATCCATGGCGTTGCGCTGCATACGCAGCATACCGACGCGGAACTGGCGCGCTACTAGCTCGCCTACCAGCTTGATCCGCCGATTGTCGAGCGCGTCGATATCATCGCCTGGCTCTTGAGTGTTATTAATGCGGATCAATTCGCGGATGATAGCCACCAAGTCACTCTTTTGCAAAGTACGATTCTCGGCGATATTTGGCACATCTAGCCCTAAACGCTTGTTCATCTTGTAACGGCCTACACGACTGTAATCGAAGCGTTTGAAGTCAAAGAACATTCGTTCAATCATCTGGCGCGCGTTGTCGGTTGTCGCCAGGTCGCCTGGGCGCAAGCGGCGGTAGACTTCGATCAAGGCTTCGTTGACGCCGTGAGCTGGATCTTTCTCGAGTGTAGCCTCAATATATTTGACATCACCAGTATCAATATCTTCGAATAATTCTTTAATTTCGGATACCTTGCTGTAGCCTAACGCTCGCAGGAACGTCGTTACGGCAATTTTGCGGCGACGATCGATCTTGACGTAGATAGCGCCGCTAGCGCTGGTCTCGAACTCCAACCAAGCACCGCGGCCTGGAATCAATTTAGCGCTGTATAGACTGCGCCCAGCACCCTTTTCGGCAGTATAGAAGACGCCCGCCGAACGAATCAGCTGGCTAACAACTACCCGTTCCGTGCCATTAATAATGAATGTTGCCCGGTCGGTCATCCACGGATAGTCGCCCAGATAGATTTCTTGTTCTTTGACCTCGCCAGTCACTTTGTTGGTCAGTTCGACCGTTACCGACAGCGGCGCTTCAAACGTCAGATTATTCTCTTTGGCGAATTTCTCATCGTTTTTTGGATCCTCAAATTTGTAATCCTTGAATCGTAATTCAAGTTTTTGGCCGGTGTAATCCTCGATTGGGTTGAGTTCTGCGAAGATCTCGCTTAGGCCCGTCTCGACGAAATCTCTCCATGATTCCTTTTGATGAGCCAAGAGGTTCGGCACCTCGACCGCTGTGTCATCATTGGTGAAGAAGACACGTTTGACCGGGGTGTGCTGCGCCGTTGTTGCTTGTGGCATAGTACTCCTGCTTGATGGTTAAGTTTGATGAAACCGCACTAGGGTGATGATTCCCGCTTGCGATTGGCGCCGAAGCTTTACTAAATGTAGATACCGCATACCAAAAACGCCGCGCCACAGGCGCAGTACACAACCAACCCACATTACACAATCTTCATTAGCTCTAATTATAATCGCGTGAAGCCGCTAAGTCAAGAGTTTTGGCGATAAAAACAAGGAAAATCCCCGCCAGTTTTACCCGGCGGGGCGGCTAGGGGCGGCTCCCCCTAGCTGGAGTCGCCTCGTTAAGAGGCGCTGTCGAGGTGGGTGGTGTCGCGCTGTGAGTCACGCCAAATTATGGCGGCTTTGGCCATCGCGTGGGCGAAAGCCGCCATAACGTAACTGATTGTGACAAGCAGAGCAGCGCCGATGGCTGCCCAAACAGAGTCTGCTGCTAGCAGTCTAACAGCTGCAAAACAAGCAGCTATGGTGTAAAAACACCATGTGACTGCTCCGAGCTGGTAGTACCGCGTTTTGTACGCGGTATACATACGAACTGAATAGGGACTGAAAATCCCTTGGCCCTCAGCAAGTATGTATGCTCTATGGGCAAACGCAGCGGCAACAGTGCCGCAACTGAAAGAGGCCAAAATCATGGCCACAAGGATTCTAATCATTTCTTCTTCACCTCCTCAGGCTGGAACGATTAGAATATCTAAATTATACCACAGCATGTCTCAAGACACGACCTTCTGTCTAGAAATCGCTACTCTGCTAGGAATCATCACCGTTATCGCGCAGCCGTTAAACCGGACGACTACCATCTCGGCGAACTATTTTCCAGATTTCGCTGGCTTGCTTTCGCTGCTTTTGCGGCCGATTACTTCGTCGACTACGCCGTATTGCAGCGCTTCGTCGGCGCTCATCCAGTAGTCGCGCTCCATGTCAGCTTTGACTTTGTCAAGTTTCTGGCCAGTGTTGCCGGCTATGATTTTTGCTAACCGCTCTTTTAGCTCTATGGCCTCGCGCAGGCTGATTTCTTGGTCGGTCACCTTGCCGTGGGTACCGCTCGACGGCTGGTGAATCATCACCCGGGCATTCGGCAGCAAATAGCGCTTACCCTTGGCGCCGCTGCTGAGCAAGAAGGCGCCCATGCTAGCCTGCAGCCCGATGCCAATCGTCTGGACGTCAGGCTTGATATATTGCATAGTATCATAAATCGCCAAGCCATCGTACACCACGCCGCCCGGGCTGTTAATGTAAAGCTGGATATCCTTTTCGGGATCTTCGTTAGCCAAGTGCAGCAGTTGCGCCACGATGACGTTAGCCGTGGCTTCGTTGACTTCCTCGCCTAGGAAAATGATGCGATCCTCTAGCAGGCGCGAATAAATGTCGTAACCGCGCTCGCCATCGCGCGTGCGGACGATCACGTTGGGTACTAAGTAATTCGATGGTTTCATGGTCTAATTGTAGCGTACTAATTAGCACTCGTCAAGGCAGAGTGCTAATAAACTTGCTATTTAACGCGAAATGTAGTATAATAAGAAGATGGACGGCGCAATCCCGCGCTGTCTCGCTCCGTTTCATCGATAGAGAGAAAGAAGGTGGTACGCTATGAGCGTACCTATCCCACCGCCCGACCAGACGCCGTTGTGGCGGCGTCTCATCACCGCCCTCCTGCTGGCCGTTTGGCCGGTGGGAGGGTTTATTCTCCTCCTCGGCTCCGCAGCCGGGGAGGAGAGTGTCATCGGCCGGGGCTTCGCTGCCCTGGTCGAGGCGCCCTGGTGGGCGGTGACCAGCGCCTGCATGGCGCTGGTCACCGCCACTCTGTTCGCTGTCCCCGCCAACCTGCGGGTGGCGGCGGACAGCACGATCGGGGCGAGCGCACTCGCCCTGGTGTTGTCGTGGGGTCTCGACCCCGCGATAGCTGACACCACAGGCACCCCGCTCTGGGGTTGCCTGATATTCAGTGTCGGCGTCTCCCTGATTGACGCCGGTCACGCCATCCAGGAGCGGCGGGCAATTCGCCCGCCACAGGGTGGAAACGGGGCATAGCCCCGCCTCCGCAGACTAGCAGTCTCGCCGGGGGCGGGGCTGTTAGTCTTTTTTGACAGTATTTACACCATATTCAAAATACCCCGCTTACGCTAGCGAGGTATTTTTTGGCAGGCTATCTGCTACTTGCTTGCCGCTTCTGATTTCTTTGCTTTGGCGCTAGGCTTCTTGCCAGCTGGTTTCTTGGCGGCTGGTTTGCCGTCTTTGCTATCTTTGCTGGCCTTAGCAGTCTTGCCCGCCTTGCTCTTGTCGGCAGTTTTAGCTTTCTTGGCCTCTGGAGTATTTAGCTCAACCAATTTATCAACGGTCTTTTCGGTAATTAAGCGGTTGGCGATCTCGCGCTGGGCTTCCGGCTGGTCGAAATGTTTAGCCATTTCGGCGTTGTTGGCATATTGCTGCTTGTAGGCATTGATGTGTGCGGCCAGCTCGTCGACAGTCGCTTCGATTGCCAGCTCTTTACTTAGCTCAGCTAGCACCAATCCGGCTTTGATGCGCGCTTCGGCTGTATCGTTAGCTTCTGCCTCGACCCAAGCGTCGCGGTTGGCAAACCCGCGTGATTCGTAGTATTGATCCAGCGTCATGCCGCGGTACCGCAAATTTTGCACCAAATCCTGCTCCAGCGAACGGATCTGATCTTGGCGCAGTACGTCCGGTACAGCCACGTCGCTGGCTGCCACTAATTGCTTAACCAAATCGTCTTTTAATTCGTCTAACGCTTGGCGCTCTTGCTGTGCAGTGATTTCGGCTTCGATATCTTGGCGCAAATCGTCCATTGAGGTATAAGGGCCAGCCTTGGCAGCAAACTCGTCATTCAGCTCGGGCAATTCTATCTTGTTGACTTTCTTGACAGTTGTTTCAAACACTACGTCAGCGCCCGCCAAATCTTTGGCATGATAATCTTTCGGGAACTGCAGGGCGACGTCCTTTTTATCGCCCGCTTTGAGGCCGACTAGCGCTTCTTCAAAACCCGGGATAAAAGCGCTGCTACCGAGAGTTAGCGGATAGTCTTTGCCGGTACCGCCCTGGAAAGCTTCGCCGTCGCGCTTGCCAACAAAATCAATAATAACCTCGTCGCCGTCTCGCGCTGCTTCGGTGGTTTCAGTCTTTTCAGCCAAACCTTTACGAATGCGTTCGATTACTTCTTCGACGTCTTTTTTGTCAATTTTGATTGCCTTTTTGGTTGCTTTGAGTTTCTTGTAATCGCCAAGTTTAACTTCAGGCATGATATCAGCCTCAGCGGTAAATTCCAGTGTCTCGCCAGGTACGAACTTCTTCAGCTCGACCTCTGGGCGATCAAGTACTTGCAGTTTGTTGCTCAGGAACGCCTCGGCGACAGCGCGATTAATTGCCGCCTCTAATGTCTCTTGGCTAAGCGTGTGCGGGTCGGCGTGCTTTTTGACTACCGCAATCGGCACGTGTCCCTGGCGAAAGCCGTTAACTTTGATATTTTTAGCCATTCGCTTGAGCGCAACTTGTTCTGCCGTCTCGAGCTCTGGTTGGCCTGCCGCTACCGTTACTAGGACGCGGGTGGCCGATAATTTCTTCACAGTCGTCTTCATAACGACGTATTATAACAGATTATACTCGGGCTGGCTATTTTGGATAAGCTACAAGATATCTGACAAGTCGAAAACATCGTCGTCTTCGTCGTAATGCTGATGATGACGGCGATCGCTGACAGCGGTCACTGCCCGCTCGAAACTGACTTGTTGTTCGCTATTTTCGCGAATATTTTGCAGATTATACAAACCCTTGGCGACAGACTGCTCATCAACCGTCATCACGTAGCGGACGCGCTTTTTGATAGCTTCTTTGACTTGGCGGTCAATTGGCCGGCCGGTATAATCAACCTCGACTGAAACCCGCTCGCTGCGCAGCTTTTCGGCGATTCGTTCAGCGTCGTCAAGTACATTGCCTACAGTTACAATATAGGCTTGAGTAGCGCTCTCGAGGTGGCGCATACCAGTATGGCGCGCCAGCAGCTCGATAATATTCGACATGTCTGATTGACCGCCGACCGAACTTTGCAAGTCGTTATTGACGTAGCGTCCGCCCTTATATAGTAAGGCGCTATGCGTAGCATCAGCTTCGGTGAAATCGAAAATAATGCCGCCAGTGTATTCTGGATGCGCCAGCGTGATATCAAGGATAACATTATCAATTCCCAGCCGCTCTAACCGTTCATACAATGCCACTAAATTCACATAACATTCACTATGGCGGATAACTTCTGGTAGGTCTTCGGCCGACCTGGCGGTCAAAAGCTTAGATAATTTTTGCAGAACTTCGCTAGAGTGCGACAACCCGACGATATCAATCGCTCGGTCGCGAAACTTATCTGGGGCTAATGTTCGCTTCTGCGCTAGTAGGCGCGCCATCAGGCTAGTCTGTACGGCGTCAAGGTCAAGGTATTCGCTCAGTAGCAAATCGAGCATCTCTGAGTCATTAATACGTAAATTATAAGCCGAACGCTTGATGCCCATAGCGTCGAGACCGCGCTTGGCGATAGCGATTGCTTCGACATCAGCTCGCGGCGACTCGCAGCCGGCATGCTCGTAGCGCAACAAATATGCTGCGCTCGGATATGCTGATACGCTGAAAGCGCCCGCCACAATGTCGTAACGGCGACGATTCTGTAATTTTGACTCGGTGTCAATATCATATTCTTCATAGCCGTACAGTGTTGCCGTGTTGCGCCACGATTGCTCGACAAGCTGGCAAGCGCGCACCGTATTCGGATAGTGCACGTCTGTATCGGCGGTTACATTGGATGCTGGTGCCATCATATGCCCCTATTATAGCATAAATAGAATTATTTTGCAAGAGTACTATCAAGCTTATGGCGACATACTCACTCATACGCGGCAATATCAGATGTCGCGCCGATATTTCGCGGACGAATTGAATCGAATTGTGTATGATCTAAATTGTAAAATTTTTGCAACTGTCTGTCTACAAACTCTTTACAGGCGCACCTAAATCAGCTAGAATGGGTTTGCGCGCTAGATATGATTATACGTGTGGCAACTACATGGATAATGCGAGTATGTGCAGACGCGCTGTGCGTTACTAAGAATCGGTAGATGTCGCGATATAGTACTTTACAATGACACGCAGATGTGGCGGAATTGGTAGACGCGCTAGCTTCAGGTGCTAGTGCCCTTCGGGGCGTGGAGGTTCAAGTCCTCTCATCTGTACCATAACTTGTATTTAGTGGAACAACGTTAATACTACTCGCCCAGGCAAAGCGGGCTTTTTTTTGTTGAGCAAATAGTTGCCTCGCAGCTAAAGTTTGTGTTTAAATAGAAGCATGACGAACGAAGAACTAGCGATCAAGATTGATAACCTAAGCGATATCGTTGCTAATCTAGCAAAAACGATGGACGAACGGTTTAAGCAGATCGACCAAAGGTTTAAACAAATTGACGAACGTTTCGAACAGATTGACCAAAGGTTTAAACAAATCGATGAGCGCTTTGAACAGATCGACCGCAGGTTTGAGCTTATCGATGAGCGTTTTGAGCAAATCAACGAACGCTTTAGGCAAGTTGACGAGCGTTTTGAACAGATCGATGAGCAGCTCGCTGATATCCGTAAAGACCACAAGACTCTGGTTGATATCGTGAAAGACATGGATCTGGCGGCAGATGAACGATTCCAGGAATTAAAGGCTGGGCAAGCCGAGCTAGCGGCTAACCAAGAGAGTCTGCGGGCCGACCTTGCTGTCGTTCGCCGCGAGCTGTACCATGAGTCTGGCAGCCGCGAGATGGTAGACGACACGCTTTATAACTCGCTTGATAAGCGCTTGCGCCGAGTAGAGGCAAAGTTTCCTGATTTAGCGTCGAGCCAAGCAGCCTAGCTATTCTGCTCAAAATACGATTGCTTTCTCTTCTTCTACGTTGGTTTTAAATAAGTGTAAGTGGTAGTATGCATATATTTGGTCTGTTAATTGATTAAGAGGCCACTTTTTGCTAGCGGTGTTAACAATTCTAACAATCCATTTTGTAGAAAATATATTTTTTGGCAGTATCTGCCTATACCTGCGGCAAAACATCGCTGTTAACACTAGCGGTAAGCGATCGCAGATTGTCGCCGACTTTGACGCCTGGATTCATAATACCGAGCGGATCAAAAACTTTTTTGATAGCCGCGTACATCTCGCGAGTGCGAACGTCAAGGTGCTTATACGCGAAATGCGCTGTGATCCGTCCCTCGGCTGCTTGGCCAATGAGCGCGCCGTCATATTTAACAGCCAAATTAGATAATTCGTCAAAAATCTTGAATAATTTTTGCTTGTCTCCAACTTGACGCAGTGACAGTACCGGATGAACCGTGTAAGTTTCGGTTAGCACGTGCCCAGAAATAGGCATATTACAATGCAGACGACCAGCCAAAACTGTTAATGCTTTGGTAAATTCATCGAAACGCGCAGCTGGAATATAAATATCACTATACAAATGCGGCGCAAAAGCTGGGTTTTTGTCAGGCAATTCGGCATAGCGAGCAATATTAAGTGCTGATAATAGCGCGTCATCGTCCGTGTCTTCGCTAGAAACGAATTTGACTCCCTCGGTGCTACTGAATGTCTTCTGAATCTTTTTAAGGTTACGAGCGCGAGTGCGAGCATTGAAATCGTCAAACCCGGCGATAATAACCGCCTGCGGGTCGGCTCCGTCCAAGCCAAACCAGTCAAAGTGCCGGCCGGCAGCAGCGGCAGCGCTAAATAGCTGGGCGTCAAAATACTCGGCAAAAGCTGCGCCGCTATCGCGCAATATACGCATAGCGTCATTGGCTACGCTAGCCGAAGCAAATACTAGCGCGAAGACCTCATTGCTCTGGCTACGAAATTCGGTGCGCAAAATCATCTCGCTGATAATACCTAGCGTACCCTGCGCACCGATGAATAGCGGTGTCAAGTCGAACTGATTTCCTCTCTTGACAGAGGCTATAGAGCTATAGCCAGACTTATCATATTCTGGCAGAGCGGTAATCACGTCGTGGTATTCGTCAATGATTGCGTCAATGCCACGGTAAATATCGCCCTCTAGATTCTGCAGGCCTTTCTTGCGGCTAAGTTCGCGCCGGCCAAGCGGGCCTGTCTGCAGAATATCGCCGTTTGCCAAAACAATCTCGAGCTGGCTGATAAAGGCGCTCAAATCGCCGTATTTACCGCTAGTCAGTCCAGCTAGATTGTCAGCGATAGCTCCGCCAACTGTTCGACGCACATCTAGGCCGTCGAGCGGCGGGATGTTAACACCCTGCAGGCTTAGCGCTTGACACAGGGTTCCAATGGTCGTGCCGGGCTGCAAGCGAACTAACCGCTGCTTGGCATCATACTCAAAAATATTATTCATATGCCGCGACATATCGGCTATCGCTCCGCGGCCAATCGCGCCTCCCGCAGTTCCGCGGCCTGAACCGCGGGCGGTTATCGCCTGAACATGCCCGCGTTCAGCTAATTGCCATGATAATCGTGCCGTTTTGCGAATATCTTCGGTGTTGCGCGGCGCGACGATCATCTCTGGCGCTAAGCTCAATACTCCAGCATCGTTAATATAAGCCTGCCGCACATCGGGCCGGAAGTCAATCTCTCCTAGCAAATGTCCGCGTAGGTAATTAGCAATTTTGCTCATACACCCTCATCTTCATATAAATCTATTTTAGCATAAGCTGCAGTAATTTTTCGCGAATTTGTTAGAAGTTTGCTATAATTATTTGTGCAAGCAAAATGCATGCAATTTGCGTGGTAGTAGTGCATTGCTAGAGCTTGCAAAAGTTCGCGGATGTGGTGGAATTGGTAGACGCGCTAGCCTTAGGAGCTAACAAGCTCGCTTGCCTGTTCTTGTATTTTATAGGGTTAATATAGCCTTTTCTTACTAAAAGAGGAGTCTATTCTTGCAACAGACTCCTCTTTTAGACTCCTTTATTGTTCATAAGGATGTTTTTGCTTGGTCGTTGTCGTTATGTTTATTGTAAATTTTATCGGTTACAGCGAGAAGTGCATTTGATTTTTCTGTTTCGGTTGAGTGAGTATAGATTTGCAAGGTTGTTGTTATTGAAGAATGCCCAAGGATAACTTGTGCATCTTTCGCCGAGACGTTAGCTTCTTTGAGCATTGTAGCAACGCTGTGGCGAATCTCATGAAGCGTTATCTCTTTTAATCCCACTTTTCGAGCAGCATCTTTAAATGTTTTGATAAAGCTTCTACCGTCTATCGGGTTGCCTTTTTTAGTAAGATAGAGAAGTTCGTCGCCGTATGGATAGAGACGTCGTTCATATTCTGCTTGCAGCTCCTGTTTTATACTCGGCAGAAGTGGCAGATCGCGAACACTCGCCCTTGTTTTGAGCGAGCCGATTTTTGGCTCATGCCCCACGAGATAAACCTGCTGTCTAATATGTATAGTGTTTTCGGTAAAATCAATATCTTTCCAGCGCAAGCCAAACGCTTCACCACGTCGCAATCCATAATAAAACATGATAAGGAATAAACCGTAGTATGGATGGTCTGTCATAGAGTAAAATGCCTTAAAAATGCTATAATGCTCTCCAGTATAGGCAACAAGTTTAAGGAGGAAAGATTATGGATTATAAAGAAATAAAGCTTAATGTTTCAAATAATAAAATTAAAGAATATAAGCAATTTGAGGGACTAAAATTATATTCTGATATTTTTAAATCTGAAGATGAAAAGGCATTGATTAACAAAAGAATATATGTTACAAAAAAACAGAATTATGTTTATTACGAAAGAACAGATGTAAATTGGAATTATTGGTCAAGCGAAAGAAATCATAATTCAACATTTAATCCGGAGAATGCTAGTAAACACAACATTATATTTGAAGTTTCATCAGAATTAAGCGATTTTATTAAATATTTGGGAGAAGAAATAATTCGGAAGATTGAATTGAAGCAGCACAATGGAGAAATTGTTGAGATATTAGATATTTGATTATGTTATATTGCTCAAAATCAAGAAGGAAGGGCAAGAAAAATGAAAAATCTTACAAGATGCTTCATGGGCTATACTTGTTACAGCAAAACTCTTACAAGCATAGTGATGAACTATATAGTCCATCTCCGCGATTCCTTTACTGCCTTGTTGTCTAAGTAAACTTTATGCAAAAACAGCGTAATAAAACAAAGGGACGATGATAGTAGTAGCTAGCCTCTTTTAAGTTTATCATTAAAGCAAAAAGAGCCCATTGAGACTCATAATTTTAACATGCTTGGTGCGGATGAAAGGACTTGAACCTTCACGCCGTGAGGCATATGCTCCTAAGGCATACGTGTCTACCAATTCCACCACATCCGCATATTTGATATTGTGAAATATTTCTGTAGATAAGTATATCAGTAGATAAAATAAATTACCACATTTTTAACATTTTTTATTTAACAAGATCTTTCTTTGCTAAAGTTAATAACAACTCAATCAATTGCGAACTCATAATAGGAGCTTCCTCTTTGCTTCTAAATAATCTTTTAGGCTTTTTAACTTGATTATCCTCTTCATTATTGAATATTCGGTATGCAACTGTTTTGATAATTTCATTTCTTAGTTTTACATCACCTTCAATACTTAGCAGATAAGGCTTTAGTGCTTTAAGTTGATGAGCTGTTCGTTGATTAGCTCGTTGTGCTTTGCGATGTTCACTTGATTGAGTGGCTGTATATCCTGCTATACCCCCAGCAAATAGCATAACAAATGCTCGAGCTACTAAGAATTGCCATGAAGCATCCTTAGTATGAATAATTTCATAAACTACCCAACAAGAAAATACTAACATGATAAGTAATAAAATCGTTGTTATTACACTCCATACATAAGCAGCTATTTTATCTTCCTTAGCACTACTAGAATAATCGTGGATTAGTGTTTTATCTCCGGCCATATTCAATAATTCATCTATTCTAGCAAGACTATCTTCTGCCTTCGCCTCAGTAGCGTTTAGCTTTTTATCTATGTCATCCGTAATGCGATCGGCTTCATCACTCTTTTTACTAAATGCTTCTTCAATTGTGCGTTTCTGATCTTCGATAAATTTATTAACCATCTCATTGCGTACATTTTCAGATTTTGTAAATGATAGTTGCTGCTCGGTAGATATGCTATTTGACGAGTCTTTTATATCTTTTAAATCTTTGTTAAGTTCATCTATTTTTACACCAAGTGTTTCAAACTCGTTTTTAGCTTCAGTAACTTTTTCGTCAATGGTCTTTTCTGCGGTAGTTCCTTTAGCGGATATACTGTCAATCTCTTTTGCTGCTGTACGCTTATATTGACCGACTGACCTATTCAATCCCGCAATAGCTTTGCGAGTTTCTTTTATATCCATAGCGGGTGTTAACGAAGTAATGTATGACAATATATTATCGATATATCCATTCATGTAAGAAATACCTAGGTACATATCATCGCGAGTGTTTTGCCAGTTATCAAAACACGAACTTACACTTGAGAGATAACTGCCAATATTATCAATACTTGATACTGATAATAGACGATTATCTGTATAATCAAGTCTATCCACTAAAAGCTCAATGATCAATTTTGCCCGATTGACATCATCGATTGCTTCAAGAGACATACTGTCAGAGTCTATCTCATTTAACCTGGCTAATAATTTCTTGGCTGCAATATATGTGGCACTATTCTGTATACGATCTTCCCATTTACTCATGAGGCGTTATTCCTTTTTTGCTTAATTAGTTTGCCACCCCTTATTTGAACTTCAACTATAATTATATCACTTTTGTTCTTGAGAACGGCTACCCCCTAAGAGTAGAGAATCTTACTTATCCAATTTGATTAATTAGACTCCGCCCTAGACTCCAGAATTGACTCCTTGCGCCCCGTACAATAACAAACAAAAACAACGAGTTAGAACTCTTATATCATTTTTGCCTTTATTGCCCATTATTTGCCTGCTGTAGGCCTCTTGTCGGCGGTGTGCGTAGTTCCCTCCGCTAAGTGAAAAGAAAGCTTAATTATCTAGCCTTAGGAGCATGTGCTTTCGAGCGTGAAGGTTCAAGTCCTTTCATCCGCACCAATTCAGAGTAAAAATCCAAATCGTCGCCTTTGCGGGCGATTTTTTGGTTTACATTTCTTAATTCTTGCCACAGGCAAAAACCACTTTCCGCCCCCTTTCGGAAAGTGGTTTTCGAGCTTGCGCTTGTAGGGGTTTGGGTGATGGTTTTGTTATGTAAAAATAGGTTCGAGCCAAAGATTTCTGCGAGAACAACTTTTTGTCCATCAAAATCGTTAGATTTTAATAAATAACAGATAGATTTTGCAGTTTCTAGCCACTTTGTCATCGGTTCTATCCAAGCATTTTGGTTGGCTTGTAAATTAACCAAACTTTCTTCTAGGCTTTTCTTTTGGCTTAAAATCTCGCTCTTTCTAGTCAGAAAAGTTTGACGATCAATGTCCTGATCTAAATAGCTATCTAGTAAAATCTGTTGTTTATTGGTCAATTTTGTGATTTGCGTTCGCAAATCGTCCAGTAAAGAAACATTGCCAGCGATTTCGGCTTGCTCGTCTTGTTCGATTCGCTCATTCATAAAAGCAAACATTTCTTCGCTCATTGCATACTTGCCAAGTAATGCCGAAAGCTGGGGCAACAAATCTTTTTCTCTAATTGGTGGGTTGGTGCATTTAATAGCTCGCTTCTTACGAGAACAGCGGTAATAAGTCCAGCGGTGGAAATTGCCGTTTTTCTGAGTTCTAGTTTTAGTTTCGCTAGTAATACTCATGCCACAATCAGCACACTTCATCAGCCCCAAAAACGGCACGGTTGGCTTTTTTGCTCGTTTCTTGTGTCCACGCTCAGCAATCACTAGCTGGACTTTATCAAAAAGAGCTTTGGAAATAATTGGCTGGTGGCGGCCTTCGTAAAGTTCACCTTTATAGAGAAAGTGGCCATAGTAAAAGGAGTTTTGCAAAATAGACTTCACTTTATCGTCTTTGAAAACTTTGCCAGTTCTGGTAATTGCTCCATTGTCTCGCAAGAAATCTGCCAACTGGCTCATAGTTTGGTTGCCACGAGCATATTTTTCAAAAATCTCTTTTACAAGTGGTGCATAGCGTTTGTCTAAAACAATAGTTTTACTGCGACTATCGTTTAAGTAGCCAAAAGGAGCTTGGCTGGGAAAATCGCCGTTTCTAACTTTGGCGCGCAAACCTCGTTTGGTGTTTTCGGATAAATTATCTACATAATATTTAGATTGACCAAACATAATTGAGAGCATAAATTTGCCCTGTGATGTATTTTCAAATTGGAAAACTGGAAATTGTAAATAATTGAGTGTGGTTTGATCGAGTAAATAGATAATTTGTCCACCATCTATCGAATTACGAGCCAAGCGATCTGGATGCCACGCCAAAATACCATTGGCTTCGCCATTTTCAATACGTTTTATCATGGAATTAAAGACTGGACGACCTGGCATTTTGGCAGTGCGTTTTTCTATGAGTTCGTCAATCACCACCAAGTCATTATCTTTGGCAAATTTTCTCAGTTCTGCCAACTGAGCTTCAATGCTCAAAACTTGCTTGTCTTCCGTATCGGTTGACTTGCGAGCATACAAAATGTATTTTTCCATTTTTCCACCTCTTAACTTAAAAAGCCGACTTGGTGCAACACAATCTAGATAAACCAAACTGTTCCAAGTCGGCCATTTAAGCCAAAAAATAAAGTTTACCCGTAGATTGTGTTGCTCTTTTATTATACCATAACAAAACCATCACCCAAACCCCTACAAGCGCAAGCTCGAAAACCACTTTCCGAAAGGGGGCGGAAAGTGGTTTTTGCCTGTGGCAAGAATTAAGAAATGTAAACCAAAAAATCGCCCGCAAAGGCGACGATTTGGATTTTTACTCTGAATTGGTGAGTTTTTACGCCCACGCTAGAACCCATTTTAGTACAAAGTTGCAAATC
>CAJPLU010000019.1 GCA_905371595.1 Candidatus Saccharimonadota bacterium | reverse complement strand
ATTTTGGATAGTGCTTTTCACGCTCGCAAGCCGAGCTACGCCTGGAATTATGGTATCAATCTGCAGGACGCTGATCGCTTCGAGATTAAGCGTTTTGGCTATCATGGTTTGTCGGTCTCATCTGCCGTTAATGAGTTGTGGAACCGCGGCAAATTACCACCAAAGGTTGTCGTCTGCCATTTAGGTAGCGGCTCGTCGGTGAGCGCGGTTTTTCACGGGCGCAGCATCGACAACACCATGGGTTACTCGGCGCTAGAGGGGGTAATTATGGCAACGCGTACTGGCTCTATCGATTACACTGCTGCTATGGCGCTCAAAACTAAACTTGGTCTCGATGATGATCAGTTTGAGCATTATCTTGATGAGAAGGGCGGCTTACTCGGACTCAGCGGAACTAGCGATATTCGTGAAATTCTTGATCGCGAAGCTAATGGCGACCATATTGCTCATCTAGCGCTGATGACTTTGATTCACAGTGTCCATAAGGCTATCGGTGCTATGGTGGTCGCCATGAACGGCGCCGACTTGCTGGTATTTACTGGCACGGTAGGAGAACGTTCGGCGAATTTGCGCCGGCGCATCGTTGCTCACTTGGAATGCCTCGACTTCATACTTGACGGCAATCGTAACAAATCATGTCTTAACCCGACCGAGTTCACTAGCATCTCGCAAGCGGCAGTCAGTAAGCCGATAATTGTCATACCGACAGATGAAGGCGTCGAAATCGCTCGTCACACTGTTAAGTTGCTAGCGTCATAATTTTGGTCGTTGGAAAGGTATGCGTTATTGTTATGGAGACGCCTTTCGTGATCTCTACCAAACAGTATCTTTCATTTTGTTATAATAAGTACGATGAAAAGACAGTCACTCGAGACTATTCACCTTGACAAAATCGTTGGCGGCGGGCAAGCGCTAGGGACGCTGGCCGACGGGTGCAAATGCTTCGTATGGGGCGGATTGCCCGGCGAGACGGTTACTGTCCGCATTACCAAAAAGAAGTCGCACCTTGTCGAAGCGGTCGTCGAGGAAGTGGTCTCGCCAAGCTCCGACCGCATCCAGCCGCGCGATCCAGACAGTTATCTTTCGACTAGCCCGTGGCAAATCATGCCGCTCGAGATAGAGCAGATATACAAAAGGCAACTGATCGACGACGCCTTTACACTGCACAATGTCGCATTATCAGCAGCGATTGATATTTATTGCGACAATGTTGCATATGGTTATCGCAACAAAGTTGAATTTAGCTGGTACAGCGAATCGGTAGTGTCTCGAGCGGTATCTCAGAAAAAATCTGGGCTTGTCTCGGGTCCCGAATTATTTTCTGATAATAACCAAGAGATAGACGCGGATAGCGACCGTGAAGAATCATCTGGCGATACGCTTGATTTAGCATTTTTTCGCCGCGGCAGCAAAGGCAAGATTGTCGTCGATGGCACGAGCTTAGTGCACCCTGCAATCAACAACTTGGCGCGTACGATCCGTGATTTACTGCGCCATAAACGCGTCGCGGCTCGCCAGCTCAAGACCTTGCTCGTCCGCTGCGATCAATCGGGAAGTTGCGTATGGCAGTTGTATGTTAAAGATTGCTTGCCCGAAATAATTACCGCTGATGAAGCCGCCAAATTACCGGCTCAGGGCGGGGAAATTATCTATTCCGATCCGCGCTCGCCAGCCAGCCGCATCACCGAACGCCTGGCGCGTTTCGGCGACACCACCTTGACCGACACCATTCTTGGCGTGCCATTCCGCTACGCTTGTGAAGGCTTTTTCCAAGTCAACATCCCGGTTTACGAGCAGGCGCTGCGCGATATGCAGCAGTGGACAGGGCGCGATTATAGCGATCAACAGCGAGTAATATCTCAGAAAAAATCTGGGCAGCATAGAGAAAGCAAGCAGCACGGCTCGTCAAACTCTTTTTCTGAAGGCTTTGCCTTTCCGGCAAAGGCGCGCCAAGAGCGCCAGCTAGATCAGTTAGCGGCGCGCCGGCCTGAAGAAAAAGATGTTTGCGAGACGGGCGAGCCAACCCTTGATCTCTATGCCGGCGTCGGCACCATCGGTCTGACCATTGGCGGCGGCAACGTCACGCTGGTGGAAATCAACGCCGACGCTGTCCGCGAAATGCAGCGCAACATTACCGAGCTTGACCGCACCGACGCCCGCGCCGTCCTCGCTCCCAGCGAACAAGCTCTCAATTATATTACAGGCAAGGAAATAGTCATCGTTGATCCGCCGCGCGCCGGCCTACATCCCGAGGTTGTTGCGACATTGTTGCAAAAACTGCCGCCGCGCATCATATACCTCAGCTGCAATCCCGTCACCCAGGCCCGCGACGTCGCCTTACTCCAGCAAAGCTACCAAATCGCCTGGCATCGCGGCTATAATTTTTTCCCGCGTACGCCACATATTGAACACTTAATCATTCTTGATAAGAAGCCGTAAAGCTGCTCTTTCTATGCGGCTAATTCGAATGCAAGGCCAGCTAATTGCTGCTATACTATTAGGTGATGTTCGATAAAGCTATTGACGCTATCAATAACGCGCAGAAAATTGTTGTAGTCCAAGCGGAAAATCCTGACGGTGATAGTATCGGCAGCAGCTTAGCCTTGGAAGAAATTTTGAGTGACCTCGGCAAAAATGTTCAGCTGCACTGTCCAGTTGATACACCGAAATACTTACGTTACATTCACGGCTGGGATCGAATAACTAGCGATTTTGACACGAATGCCGACTTAGCAATTATCGTTGATACTAATGCCGAACTATTAATCAGTAAAAGCTTAAGTATGCCAGGTGTGCGTCATTTTCTTGAGACGCATCCCGTTATAGTGTTGGATCATCACGCAACTGATTCAACGCTGACTTTTGATGCTACTCATGTCAACCAGCCGGTAGTTGCAGCTGGCGAACTGATTTACAATCTAGCACATACTGCTGGCTGGGTAATTAATCCGCAGGCTGCGGAGAATATGCTGATTGCTATTATGAGCGATAGCCTAGGCTTAACAACGCAAAATACCACAGCAGACTCGTTTCGCGTCGCTGGCGAATTAACTGCGCTCGGTGCTAGCAACTCAGCTATTGAAGAACGACGCCGCGAATTTATGAAAAAGTCGCCAGAGATTTTGGCATATAAAGGCCGCTTAATTGAACGTATCGAATATTTGCTCGATGGTAAATTAGCTATAATTCATATCCCGTGGGAAGAAATCCAGAAATATAGCGATCAGTATAATCCGAGTGTTCTAGTGCTTGACGAAATGCGTTTAGTTGAGGGGGTTGAAGTGGCTTGCGCTATCAAAACTTACCCTGACGGCAAATTAACTGGGAAATTACGCAGTAATATGCCAGTGTCAGAGCAGATAGCTGGATATTTCGGCGGCGGCGGGCACGCTTACGCTGCAGGTTTTCGCGTGTATGACGATTATGCAGTGATTGTGCGCGAACTAGTTGAGGCTGCGGATAAGTCTTTACGTGGGTAATTTGTCTATGTCTAAATTAAAAAACCGCTAGCGTATGTAGCGGTTTTTCTAATTCCACTAGTTATTTAGTAGATGAATTGTCCGAATGTGCCTGGTCTTACTGTGCGTTTGTTGTAATTGCCAGCGCGGTAATTCCAACCCATTTCTGAAACAGTATAGCTGCCATCGCTATTAACCGACTCGACGTAAGCAACATGGCCGTTTGTCACCGCGACAGCTCCAGCGCGCGGGGCGCTACCAGTTGATTTACCGGCAGCTTGAGCGCTGGAAATCCAACCATAACCGGCATTGCCATATACAGCGACGTCTGGGCGGCGGCTGTGAACGTAATCGGTGCACCACATGCCGTTGCCGACGTAGTAGCTTGACGAGTTAATCGGCTTTGAGCTATATGATCGCTTAGTAACTGTAGAAGTCCGAGCTGATGGCGTAGAGCTGGCGGCTGCTTGCTGTGCTGTGACGACCGCTGATGAACGGTCTGGTAAGGTTTCTTCTGCGCTAGGAATTCGCAGCTTCTGCCCTATATCAATAGCGTTTGGGTTGCCAAGCGATTCGTTGGCGTCAAAGATACGCGTCCAGGTTGTATTGTATTTTTCGGCAATTGACGCCAAGCTATCGCCTGCGGCTACTATCGCGTAGGTTGATTGTTCGATTGATTTTGTCTCGTTAGATTTGTCCTTTGGTGTAGACGTTGGTTTTTTGGCTTTATCGTCATCAACTCCGCTGGTTTGCTTTTCGTCGGTTTTTGCTAGCAAGGCTTTCTTGTCGTGGGCAGCTAGCAGCGGTGTTTTCTTTGCAATCGTTAATTTATTTTTATTTTGCTGTGCGAGTAGTAGCGAGCGGCCCGTACTCGTTTCGGCATAGGCTGGGTGTGTTGCTATTAAGCATATTGCACCAGCGGCGCCGAGTGTCGTCAAGACCCCGTATAAACGCATAATTATCTCCTTAGTTAAATACCCCCACGGATAGGCTAAACTTCAAATACTCGTGGATTTATGTCCTGGCTTATTATTGTTTTAATCGTAATTTTCACAGGACATGAGACCAATCATAGCAAAACGTAGTATTTTGGTCAATAATTTTATAGTGGTAATGCTATACTACCTCTGGAAAATTAGGTGGACTTTCTAGTTATTTTTTGGTATAATTGTAGACGTTTTATCAAATCAATGTTGGGAGACGTCAAGTCGCTTGTACCACAGAAAGGATTAAATATCTGATGGCTAAAAAAGCCGAATTATTAGAAAAAGCTGCCGAGCTTAAGCTTGACGTCAGCGAAAAAAATACTATAGCCGAGATTGAAACGGCAATTGCTGCCGCTGAAAAGCACTCAGTCCGCGAAGCGACAGTTGCCAAAGCTGGTAAGCGCAGCGCCAAAGCTATCGAAGAGGCTGAAGCTAAAGCTGAAAAAGAAGCTCGCAAAGAAGCTGGCGACACTACGCCACAGGGCGACGCTGAAGCGGCTGTCAAAAAAGGCCCAGCACCAAAGGTTCGTCCGTTGATCGAACGCCGTGGCAAAGCTTACCGCCAGGCTGCCGAAAAAGTTGAAAAAGACAAAGCTTACACGCTTGCCGATGCTATCAAACTTGCTACCGAGACCAATCCGAGCAAATTTGACGCTAGCGTTGAGATTCACGTTCGTTTAGGCGTCGATCCGCGTCAAGCCGACCAAAATATTCGTTCGACCGTAGTCCTGCCTCACGGTACCGGCAAGACTGTCCGAGTAGCTGTTTTCGCAGCTGACACTGATGCCGACAAAGCCAAAAAAGCTGGTGCCGATATTGTTGGTGATGAGGCTATCGTTAAGCTTCTTGATAAGGGCACGCTTGATTTTGACGTCTTAATCGCTACACCGGCCTACATGCCAAAGCTCGGTAAGTACGCTCGTTTGCTCGGCCCGAAAGGCTTGATGCCGAACCCGAAGAGCGGTACTGTCTCGACCGACGTAGCCAAAGCTACCGAAGAAGCCAAAGCTGGCAAGGTAGAATATCGCGTTGACAAACAGGCTGCTATTCACCTCGGTGTTGGTAAGGTTAGCTTCGGCGCTGAAAAATTGCTTGAAAACGCCAATACTTTCTTTGCTAGCTTGCAGGCGCAGAAACCGTCCTCTATTAAGGGTGTTTACATTAAATCGGTTGCTGTAGCTACTACTATGGGCCCCGGTATCAAAGTTGATTATCAAGCAAAATAAACCCATATAATTTCAGAGCGAGACCTAGCATCTCGCTCTATTTTTAGAAGGAGGGCAGTGATGAGACAATATCTTGATTTACTCGACCGTATTCTAGCAGAAGGCGTCGAAAAGCGCGACCGGACAGGTACTGGTACGCTCAGTATCTTCGGGCATATGATGCGTTTTGATTTGCGCGAGGGCTTTCCGCTACTTACTACCAAAAAGCTCTTTACCAAAGGTATCTTCGGCGAGTTAATTTGGTTTTTGCGGGGCGATACTAACGTGCGCTGGCTGCAAGAACGCGGAATTCATATCTGGGACGAATGGGCTGACAAGAACGGTGATCTCGGTCCGGTTTACGGTGCGCAGTGGCGGGCATGGCCAGCACCTAATGGTGAACATATTGACCAGATTGCTAACGTTATTAATCAACTACGCACTAGTCCAGACTCACGGCGGCTAATCGTTACCGCTTGGAATCCTGCCGAAGTAGGCAACATGGCTTTGCCGCCATGCCATATGTTATTTCAATTCTATACCATACCCGCTGATTCCAATGACTCTGATCAGCGGCGCTGGTTATCGTGCCGGCTTGATCAGCGATCGTGCGATACATTTCTGGGCGTCCCATTCAATATTGCTAGCTATGCATTATTGACTATGATAATTGCACAGCAGGTTGATATGCGGCCGCGTGAATTTATTTGGATGGGCGGTGATGTCCATTTGTACCTGAACCATATTGACCAGGCAAAACTTCAGTTGACACGCCAACCGCGTCCGTTACCAACTCTCGATATCACACCAAAACCATCAATCGATGATTATGATCTTGATGATTTCAAATTAAAAAACTACGATCCATGGCCGGCTATCAAAGCGCCAATTTCAGTCTAAATATTGCTGCATGGCAGACTACTTTTCATATATCGCAAATATATAAGGATAAGTGTTAGCATTATCAGCAGCATGTGATTCTTCTGATGTTTTACGCCAAGTATCGTCAAGCTCGGGGAAAAATGTATCCGCTGGAAGTTCTGAGTCGACTTCTGTAGCGTATATTTTACTTACCACATTTGATTTGAGTGCGGCCGCGTAAACGGTTGCTCCGCCAATGATATATATTGTATCTTTGCTTGCCATTTGCAGAGCGCTTTCTAGCGAGCTAGCTGTTGCGACGCCGTCCAGCTTAGTATGAGTTAATACGATATTTTGGCGATTCGGTAGCGGACGGCCAATAGATTCATAAGTTTTGCGGCCCATAATTACTGTACCGCCAGTGGTTAATTGGCGAAAATGCTGCAAATCTGCTGGCAAACTGCGCCCCCACGGCAGTTTGTTGTCAATGCCAATACCGCGCCGGCGATCGTAGGCGACTACTATGCTGCACTGTTTTTTCTGATCGCGTCCCATCAACTTAATCATATCACAGGCTAGTTGTGTAAGCGGTAGCGGTGAATGTATAATGAAAAGACATGAAAACAGATTCGACCGAATTATCGCAGCCAACTAGCATTTATAGCGATAGAGAAATTGCAGCAGCACTAGCAGATGGTCATATAGTTTGCGACCCAGCGCCAGCGCGTATCAATGGTAGCAGTGTTGATGTAACGCTTGGCTATTATTTTTATAGAGCTGGCACTCAGAGTAAGGAAAGGTTGTTTAATCCATTCGACGAAACTGACGTTCGGCGCTACTTTGGTGAATACAAAATTGCCAAACCGTGGCACGAAGTTCGCCGCCGAATCACTGATCAAAGCGTCGCTAACATTGATAATTTCAAGGGTATTAATGACGATCATCCGGTCATCGTCTTGCGGCCAAACGAGCGAATCCTAGCGCATACCCATGAATTTATCGGCATTCTGCCGCCAGGTACTACCAGCATGCAGGCTCGTAGTACTACTGGCCGTATCGGCATCTCGGCTTGCTATTGCGCTGGCTGGGGCGACCCAGGGTATATCAATCGCTGGACTATGGAGGTTCATAATCTCAACGAAAATGAGTACATCGTGCTACCAGTTGGCTACCGTATAGCGCAAATTGTTTTTAGTGCTACCGGACCAGTGGCTACCGAATACGCCAAGGCTTCTGGTAATTATCAAGCTAATATTAGCGCTGATCTTGCTGCTGTTAAAGCTGCTTGGCGGCCGTGTATGCTATTGCCGCGAGCTTATGCTTCGCCGGTAGAATTACCGCAACCTGTCGCTGGTCTTAGCGAAGGATTACTGTAAAGGCCGGAGATTGTGTAATGAGCGGTACTTATATCGTCATCGAAGGTAACGACGGTACAGGCAAATCAACCCAAGCTGAATTGCTAGCTGATTACTGCCGCCAGCAAGGCCGGGAAGTGATAATTGTAGAGGAGCCCGGCAGCGACGACCCAGATAAAACCACGCCTATTGCTAGCTACTTGCGCTCGCTAATCAAAAACGGCGCTCTAGCCCGTGATCCTGAGATCAACTTAGCACTATTTAGCGCTGCTCGCCGCGAATTATGGCAACAAAAAATTGCGCCAGCCTTAAATCGCGGCGCTGTTGTCATTTCGGCGCGTAACTATGTCTCGACTCTAGCCTATCAAGGATACGGCGAGGGGATTGATACTAAACACATTATGAAAATCACTAGACTTTTTACGTCCAAAAGATATATGCGTCCAGACTGTATTATTATTTTGGCTCTCGACAACGAAAACGAGCGTAAAAAACGGATTGCTAAGCGCGGCCAGATTGTAGATACTTCAGATACTTTCGAATCGCGCGGCAGTAATTTCCAAAAACGCGTTGACACCGCCTATCGTACAATTGCTGGCGAATTAGCTTCGTCTCATGTTATCGAGTGTTCTGACGGCGGTCGCTGCAAAACAGCCGAGCAAATAAACGTCGAAATTCAATTAATTGTTCAGAAACTATAATTCAATTATATCCAGCTCTTTCAAAAGATACTCAAGCTCGCAGAATAGTGTCTCGCCGCCTTCGTCTGATTGGCCGTTAGTTTCGTAACTGTCAGGATTTAAGCGGCTCATACGGTCGTAGATGTCGTTTAGTACTCCTACAAATAATTTACGCGTTTTACGAGCCTCTTCGTCTAGGGCTTTCTTTCTAGGGTCGTCATCAGATAACTCATAGTAGCCTTCTTTCTTGAGCTTGGTATCGATATACTTGTAAGCAATGTGCGCAATGTCGCCGATTCGCGACCGCCGGCGTTCGTCTATAGTCAAGAATTGGAATTCGATAGGAATATCAACTATCTCGCCAGGCTGGTACGGATGTTCTTGTCTCACGATAAACGTTACTTTCGAAACCTCCATCTTCTTGTAGCCGCGTTTTTCAATATCTGCTTCGGTTTGCTGTTTTATTTCGATTTCTGATTTATCTACGCCAGCTTCGGCTAGGGCTTGAGTCATTATCTCGACATAGTCGCCAGCGCCTTGGATGTAGAGGGCGGATTTTTTACTAGGTGCTTTTTGCAATTCAATATTTGGCGTGTTGGAAAGGATTTTTACTATTTCAGCAAAATTTTTCGCCGACGATTGCTTATCGGGCGAGATATCCATCATGGCAAATGGATCCATAGGCATATCGCCGTTGCTGCGATTTAATTTATCAGCAAGCGAGCCGATAGTCTTTAAGCGGTAGTTGCCAGAAATCAGACAGCCGTTCGGTAGTTGAGCTGCGAATTCGCCAACTTCAGCAGGACATTCTCCGCTATAATCAGGACCCACTACGAGCGAGACGTCGTATTCGTCTCCGAAAATATTTTCCAGTATGCGCCTGACGCCGACTGTCTTTATATTGAATAACATGTCTCTTGCTTGCTCTATCGAGGCAAATTTGTTCAACTTTTCGAGGCGGATACGTTTTGCTAGGCCTAGCAGTTTAGAGCCTAAAGCTTCTAATCCTAATACCTCGCACAGCGGAGCATAGAACGACTCCGCTTCTAAGACATCTTGCAATAGAGCAGACTCTCGTCTGGACGTTGGGTGTTCCAGATTATCAACCAGCTCGCAGGCTTTAATAATGACAGACTCAATGTTTACGGTTTTCAAGAAGTCTTTCATGTATTCCGGATCTATGCGAGCCTCCGATATAGCCCAAGCTTCTCTTGGAACGACACCTTCGTACCTATCGGAAATGACGCTGGCTATATCTTTGCGGCGATTATTCTCGTCTGGCAAGCTTGCGGCGGCTTCGTCGGCTAATGTTTTTCGATGTCTGCCAGCTGCTACCTCAATCTCGTCGAAGCCTGACAAGAGATTCCGTATATAGCGTGCTTTATCATGGGGGATTCTGGGATCGGTAAAGTATCTTAATAGCGCTATCCCAGCAGCGTCGCGCGATTCTTGGCTATATTTTCCGTCTGGGTTGCGGAATCGGGATACGATATCATGCAGCATAATTGCATCGCGCGTATCAGGCATAAGATCGCCGGCAAAAGCCTTAACTAACCCATAAACTCTATGAGCATGCTCGATCAGATCAGGACGCTCCCGCGAGGCTGCTCTTAGATAATCAATAGCCAGACTGTCAACTAGGTCGTTTGAATTATACTTCTCTGGATATTGTTGACTGGAAAAACCCTGCTTGTCAGCAGGGTTAAGCGTATTATTCCCCCGTATGAACACCAGGGCTCGCTTTCGTTCTCACGAATCTCTATTGTACCAGAAACGCCTAAATATGTCAAGCATTTACTATTGTGTAATGCAGCAAAATTTGCTATAATAGGTATTAGACATTGCCAGAGACAGCGGCCGCAGGAGTAATTCTGCTTAATATGCCGCCGAGGGAATCAACTTTTCCTGTAGTATAGTCTTTGGCGAGCGCCAAAGTTTTTTTGTTGCTCGCCGAATGTCGCCCCTTAACAATACGATCGCTTAAATATCAAATAAACCAAAGGAGTATTATCAATGGCAATTTCCAAAGATAAGAAACAAGCTTTGGTTGCAGAGATGAGCGAGTTGTTTGCCAGCGCAAAAGCTATTGCCGTGGCTAAATACCAGGGCACCAGCGTAGCTGAATTGCAAGAGCTGCGCAAAGCTGCTCGCGAAAATGGCGTGGTTGTCAAAGTTGTCAAGAACCGCTTGGTGCGCGTAGCTTTTGCCGCTAGCGAGACGTTCAAAGAGACTGATACTTCTGCGCTACAAGGCCAGCTAATTTATGCTGTTTCTAGCGACGACGAGGTGATGGCCGCTAAAGTTCTTAACGACTTTGCAAAGACTCACCCTAGCGTCGAGCTAGTCGCTGGATTCAGCGGTGAGGGCCTGGCTCAGAGTACCGCTGATGTGGTAGCTCTGGCTGGCTTGCCGAGCAAGAATCAGCTCATCGCTGAGGCTGTGGCGCAACTGCTCAGTCCAGTGCACGACGTTACCAACGCGCTTTCTGGCAATCTGCATGCATTGCTGGACGGCGTGGCAGACAAAGCAACCGCTTAAGCAACCAATCTAATTAAAAAAGTTCTAACTACAAGGAGAATCACTATGGCAGACCTAAAGAAACTTGCCGAAGAGCTGACTAAATTGACAGTTCTCGAAGTAAATGAATTAAAGAATATCCTCAAAGAAGAATACGGCATCGAGCCAGCTGCTGCCGCAGTTGCCGTTGCTGGTCCAGCTGCCGACGCTGGTGCGGTCGCCGCTGATGAAAAGACTGAATTTACTGTCACTTTGAAAGACGCTGGCAGCCAAAAAGTCGCCGTCATCAAAGCCGTCAAGGAGCTAACTGGCCTTGGCCTCGGCGAGGCCAAAGCTTTGGTTGATAACGCGCCAAGCCCAATCAAAGAGAAAGTCAGTAAAGACGAAGCTGAAGCTGCCAAGAAAGCCCTGGAAGAGGCTGGCGCTACCGTCGAAGTCGCTTAATCTCGAATATATTTCCAGATTCGCACGATCGTATTGTTTTAGAAAACGCCTCCAAAATTTGGGGGCGTTTTTGTATGCCTAAAGCAGTCGACGATTTTTACAACGACTTTGCGTTCATATCTGTTAAACTTGTGGAAAGATAGCCTAAAGGGTTGACGTGATATCCTGATGCGTTATAATTGGAATGATATTATAAAAACATACAAAGGATTGCGAGACTAGTATGTCAGAATTACCAGAGAAACAAGTCAAGCGGCTCAAGATGCTTATTCAAGACGCCGAGACTAATTTGGCTGCCGCCAAAGAGTTACTAATTAGCATAATGGGCGAAGACGGGCAAGTCGTGATGCCAACTAACAGCCGCGAGGATGTCTCAGGCAAAGTTATTGAGGGCGTTTTCGACGGCCAGACGATGGTCGGCCCAGATGGCAAAAATTACCCGGTACCGGCTAATTACGCTAGCAAGTCTAAGCTAGTTGAGGGCGATATCCTCAAACTAACTATCGCTGATGATGGTGGTTTCATTTACAAGCAAATTGGCCCGGTTGCCCGCAAGCAAGTTATCGGTACGCTTACGCAGCATGACGGCGCTTACTATGTTGAAGCGCAAGGCAAAGAATATCGGATTTTGCTGGCGAGCGTGACCTATTTCCGTATCAATGTTGGCGATCAGGTTACTATCATTGTGCCAGAAGACAATCCTGATGCTACCTGGGCGGCAGTTGAAGCAGCTCTATAATCTATAAGTTTGGATCGTCACAAATAGGGGTATTAATGCATGATTTAGGCGAGGGAACTTTTCGGTTTACACGGGTCAGCTACGATCCTAATAGTAACTTGCCGTATTTGCGCGTCATGGATGATGGCGGTAAGTTCTGGCGTATGCAGCCGCAAGGCGAATTTACTCTGTCGTTTGATACTAGCACCAAAAAATGTATTGGTTGGTACGATTTGGCAGCTAAGCAATGCCATCGCTGTCCTGGCGACCGCCAGCTTGATGATAAATACGAGCAATGTCCAGAGTGCCAGCAAAAGACTGGCTTCAATCCAGCGTTCTACAATACTACCAATATCAGCCAACAGCAGGCTGAGCTGAATCAGCAGCCGCATATCTTATACTTAGCTTATTTCTCGCCAGAGGTGATAAAGGTTGGCATTTCTTATGCTGAACGCAAACTAGCGCGATTGTTAGAACAAGGTGCCCGCAATGCTGCTATCCTTGAAGTATTTCCCAGCGCTAATATCGCTCGTCAATACGAAGCGAAGATCGCCCGGCTGCCAGGTCTTTGCGAGAGTGTGCAGCTGCGCAAGAAAGCAACAATTCTAGCAAATGAGCATTATGATCCGACGCTAGCCGAGCAGAAATTACATCAAACAATCCAGCAGATCGCAGAGCAGTTAGGCGTTAAATTTGACAACAGCGAGTTCTTGGATTTATCGCCATACATGCTAACTATCGAACCAAAAAGCGATGATCTAACAGAAATAATCGAGCCAAAAATCGCCGGACGCTTCGCAGGGCTAATTGGTGGTATGCTAATTATGCAGCAAAATAGCCGCTTTATTTTCTTACCAATCAAAAAATATATTGGATACGATATGACTATTAGCCGTACTGTTGAGCAGCTAGATTTAGCGCCAGTTCAAGCTTCGCTATTTTAATCGCTGATTCTGCGCTATAATATAACAAATGGGTAAGGCTTTATATCGGAAATATCGCAGCCGGTCGCTGAGCGAGATTGTCGGGCAGCCGCATATTACGGCGATTTTAGAGCGGGCAATTGCTAACGGAACGACAGCGCACGCTTATTTATTGACAGGGCCGCGCGGCGTTGGCAAAACGTCGATTGCGCGGATTCTGGCGCACGAAATTAATCGCTTGCCGTATCGCGATGAATCAACTCACCTCGACATCATCGAGATTGATGCAGCCAGCAATAATTCAGTTGAAGATATCCGTGATTTGCGCGAGAAGGTTCAGATTGCGCCCGTTAGCGCCCCCAAAAAAATCTATATTATTGACGAGGTTCACATGCTGAGCAAATCAGCGTTCAATGCACTGCTCAAAACGCTTGAAGAACCGCCCGAGCACGCTGTGTTTATTCTAGCAACCACTGACGCCGATAAATTGCCAGCTACGATTCTTAGCCGTGTCCAACGCTTTAATTTCCGGACAATTAGCCAAGACGAAGTTGCCGCGCATCTGCGTACCATTGCTGATGCCGAGCAGATTTCTATCGACGACGGCGCCCTGCAGCTAATTGCTCGCTATGGGCAGGGAAGCTTCCGCGATAGTATTAGCCTGCTAGATCAAATGCGAAATTTAAGCAGCGAGAAAATCACTGCCGCTATGGTCGAAGATTCGCTAGGCTTAGCAAGTACGGCTGAAATTCGACAGCTGCTAAAGGCTTATTGCGCGGGCGATTTACAAACTATCGCCGATACCTTGCGCGCGCTTGAGTATAGAGGCGTGCCAGCCAATGCTATCAGCGAGCAATTACTGCACGAAATCCGCAGCGACATCATCAATAAATCTAATTGCTTGCCGCTGGCCGACAAATTATTATCAAATCAGAAAACCGCTTGGCCATATGTCAAATTGCTGATAGCGCTTGGTTCTAATACAAATGTTTCTAATTCTGATATTCCTGCGGAGTCAACGCCAGCGCAGCCGGAATCGGCGCAACCAATGGTCGTGAACGAACCAGCGCCTGTTTACGCGCCGCAGCCAGCTAGCGATACTC